>NZ_JBVFTR010000003.1:0-84132 GCF_055693285.1 Roseobacter sp. S87 | reverse complement strand
CGATGTCGAAGAAAATGTCACCCGCCGAGGGTTCCGGCAATAGACACAGACCGATATCGTCCACAACGGGTAGAAGCTCATAGAGCGTCTCGCCCGCAGCACGGGACTCAATCTGTATGCGCGCTTGCTCGCGCGCCTTATGATAGGAAAGCGGAGCGCCGCGCTGCGGTTTCCAGGGCATTGGCACCGGCATAGCTGCAAGCGCCGCCGCGGTTGAAATCCCGTTCTCTTGAAGCTCTGTCTGCTGGTTTTTGCTAATCCCAGCGACAAGGCACAGATGGTCGTCTTCACGCCTGCGCGCATCACAACGTTCGCGCCAGCGGCAGATATCACAGTGCTCCCTTGGCTCCGGATAGAGGGCTGGCGGCGCATCGCTTGCAGTTGCCTCTTCGATCGCGGCCTTGGCCTTCCGGAAATAGGCGGCATAGTCCGCATACCGGAACTCCTGCGTCGCGAAATTCGACCAAGGCGCAACGATATACACGTACTCTGGTGCCACTCCCTGCGCATTCTCAAGCAGGTCCGCATAGAGACAGAGCTGGAGGACTGAACCTGCCTTGGTTTCACGGGCGAGCTTGGTGTCTATGATTTCGTAGGACCATTCACCGAGTTCACTCGGCTTTTCGACACGCCTGAGTATGTCTGCGCGCCCAGCCCAAAGGCCATGCTGCAGAGCGGCTTGCACAATAATCTCTACACCATCGGCCATGGCGGCGTTCGTTGCGGCGACCGCGTCCGCGGTGATGTCCACGCCATCAATGACGCGCGTCGTTAGGCCCTCGGTCTCAAGGTGTTCGATGAAGCTTTCTTCGTGGCGCCGCCCGCGCTCGCGCAGGATTTCAAGGAGGGGGTCCCAAGACGACGGCTTCTTGAGAGCGCCGCTGGCCACACCGAGATCAAGCTCGGTCATATGCGCGCAATTCAAATGCCCGACGAGGTCGGAAGCGCTCAGGATGAGCTCTTTGCCGTGCACCTTCATGGTTGCCTCCTTCCCGCAAGACTGACTAGTTACACTATTGACATTAAAACTATATGGGTATAGTTTATATACTTATCAAGAATCGATGTCAAGAGCAGGAGGTTGCAATGACAGACAGGTACGTAACGAAGCATCCGAAAGGCTGGGCTGTGAGGGCGCCCGGCGCTGACCGGGCGAGCAGCGTCCATGGAACGCAGCGCGAAGCGGAAGCCGCCGCAAAGCGCACGGTAGCCAATCAAGGCGGCGGGGAAGTCCGTATTCAAGGCCGGGACGGGAAGTGGCGCGACTCTGATACGGTCGCACCGGGCCGCGATCCTTTCCCGCCGCGAGACAAAAAGCACTGACAGGCGTGGAGAGATTGGCATGAAGGCATTTATTTCCTACTCGCACAAGGACGGCGCAGCACTTGAGCGTCTGCATACACATCTGGCCATGCTTCGCCGCGATGGGCTTCTGGAGACTTGGTTTGACCGGGACATCCTTGCCGGTAGCGAAATCGATGGCGAGATCGCTGCAGAGCTGGAAGCCTGCGAGTTGTTCTTATTGCTCGTCAGTCCTGACTTTCTCGCTTCCGACTACTGCTTCGAACGTGAAATGCAGCGGGCGTTGCAGCGGCATGACGCGCAAGAAGCCCGTGTTGTGCCGATCATTATCGAGCCCTGCGACTGGACATCGTCGCCTTTGCGCAGTCTCAAGGCGCTGCCGCATGACGGCAAGCCTGTCAGCGAGTGGACGAACGCCAACAACGCATATCTTGATATCGCGAAAGCTCTGCGGCGCATTACTGAGATACGAGATGCAGAGCCAAATGCAACTCCTGTTGCAAAGCCAAAGGACCATAGCGATGCGGTTACGACCGAGCGCCGCTACCGTGTGAAGCGCGACTTCGATGAAATCGATCGCAGTGAATTCCGCGAGGCGGCGTTCGCGGCGATCCGGGACTATTTCCAGCGCGCCATTGCCGAAATCGATACCATTGACGATTTACGAGGGCGTTTTGTCTCGCGATCACCCACATCGTTTGGCGGCACCATCGTCAACCGCGCTCGGGATCGCAGCGCCGCACACATCACTGTCCATTTCACCAATGGGCATGGTGGGTTTGGTGACATTTACTACTCGTTCTCCGAGAACGCGCCCCAGAATACTGCGCAGGGAGGCTTCTTCATCGAAGCAGACGAGTACCAGCTTTTTCTGCGCGGCGGTTCGATGATGTCGTTTAGCGGCGAGCCCGAGCGGCTGACCCCGGAGACGGCAGCTGAAACCCTTTGGGCCGAGTTTCTCGAACAAGCGGGGGTGAGTTATGACTGAAACTGTTCGCTTCCGCTGCAAAAACTGTGGTCACCGTTTCGAGAACGAAGTGCTCGACGAAGACGAGAAACGCGAGGCGCGCCTCATCTACCGGCCAACTTCTCCAGTTCATTGTCCCGAATGTCATCGCACCGATATTCGGCGAGGCTGGGAATAAAGTTACAAACTTGAGAGGCTCATATTGGTAGAAGGGCATCTGAGTCGGAAGAAACAGGACTTTTATATCATAGAATCAATTGCTTAATAATTTTCGCATAATCGATCTTATGTTAATTATCTTTGCTCATTATTGTAGTTGGATTGCGATTCCCCAGATCACTAACGCAGTGCCTAAAGGTTTCGTTAGCCACCGCCCGAAATCTGGGAGCTTTTCCAATGTCATCATCAGCGTTGCACCTCCCATCCAAAGAAGATCCATCGTTCCGCCGACAAAACCAATGACCATCAAGCCCCAGCAACACGCGACACAGTAAGCCCCATGATGCAAACCCATTCGGATGCCGCCACCAAATCCTGGATGCCAATGGGCCAGGAATTGCACCATTGGCGATCGACAGTGTGCCAAGCATCGATCCTTCAAAGTGGTAAACTGATACAACCCAGCAGAAATTAACAAGGCCGAGGAGAACAAACTTGAAAGGGACGCCCCCATGGAGTTCAGCAAACCAAACTCGATCAGTGCATTCTGAGCCAGTGCGATAACAGCAGCAAACCCCACCCACACTAGAAAGAAGCCGAGGACAACCCCAACAGACCCTATCCTTGATCCGTTTGCAGAACCAATAAGGTCTTCGTAAGCCCGCATTGTTGGAACAAACGTAGGACCCATCATGGCGGCCATCATTATCGACCACATCAGAAACAGGCTGATGTAGTTGGATGGCATCATCATGGGACCAGTCGCCATCGAAAACATGATCCACCACGCCCATAAGACGATGCCAAAAAAAACGATCCAATAGACTGCACGAATGTTAATCAACATGAATCAAACAACGGTTTTGGGGCTAGATTCGATGTCTTTGTCTGGCTCTGATTTTCTGTTTGAGATCAGCGCATAAATCCAAAGTATCGCTAAGAACGCGCTGAAGAGAGCATTACAGCTTGCCATTGATAATGTCAGAAATTCCCAGGCAACCTGATCACACATGACCAGGTTTGATGGTCCGTTTGAGGCTCCCGGCAACAAATCCGAAGCCGACATGTTGGACAGATCGAGACCAGAGCCAGTGCAGGAGCTTGGTCCCTCCCACCAATCCCGCTCGACGCCAGTATGAAATATGCCGATCGCTGAAGTGGTCGCCGCCGATAACGCTCCAACTACGACAACGAACAGAAGCGGCAACCCAACAAGAAGCAACGCACCAGCCCCTATGGCAACTGCGTGTGGATATCGCTGCCATATGCACATCGCACAAGGTGCATATCCCAGCACTTGAAAGACAAATGCGCCAAGCAGCAGCGCAGCGGAACCGGCCGTCGCCAGATAACAAAGACCTTTTGCAGAAACTACTGATGCCACCGCCGTCGCTCCTCCAGGTTCGAACGCCGCGACGTGGTCGAAACACGCCCCACGTCACCGTCTAGTGCTCTAAACGAGGAAATTCACTCGATGAAATGTATCAGTTTGTAAAGTTGACGTTTTTTGCTTCGAACCAGTACGACGAAGTCGTGTGCAAAGCTATTTGATGGAACTCGTCTTGGACAAGAAGAAGCGATCAACCTTGATTACGCTGGGAACTGTGGCCCTTGGATATGCCGCGTTTCGTACGATCCCCTCGCTGATCCCTGAGAAACTGGTTTTGGAACCCCTCAACTCGCCAACCGGATTTCGGAAATATGTCGCTGGCGAGACGTCCGGCGGTTTTGACCTGTTTGTTGGATTGGATACGCCTGATAGTCCCGAGGTTCTTGCTCGCAAAGAAGCCGCATTAGAACGTGTAACAAAGAACATCTGCGCCAGTCTCTACCGGGACCTCAGTCCCGCGAATGGTCAAGTCCCTATGGCTTCTTTTTCCGATTATTACTGCCCGTTTTGCCGGGTTCAGACGAAACGGTTGGGGGAAATGGTGGATACAATGCCTGACGCAGTCAGTGTCGCATGGCATGAACTCCCATTGCTCGGTGACAACTCGAACCTTGCCGCAAAGGCGGCTCTAGCTGCAAAGCGCCAGGGGGCATATGTTGCTTTCCATGATCGTCTGATGAAATCGCCATTTGTCGCATCCGACGAATACCTCCAACGCCTGTCCAAAGACCTCAACGTCAATTTCGATCAATTGAACGCTGATATGCTGAGCGATGAAATTGCCACTGAACTGGAAGAAAGCGCGGCGTTAGCGCGTGTCTTTGCCTTTGTTGGAACACCCGCCCTAGTGATCGGCCGAACTGTTGTCCAAGGCCAAGTTAGCGACAACATGATCCGAGAAATTATTGCTCTGGAACGAGAGGAAGGTTGGGATGCTGCCTGCACATCGGCATAGCCGCGAGGCCAGCTGTCCACAAAGCGCTGCCTCCTCTGGTGTTCCATGCAATCGTTAATGCGTTCTTGATCATGCATATCACGCCAATCCGTATGCATTGGGCGAGAACGTTCGCAAGCCTACTCTGCGTTTGGCTTTCAGTGTTTGTCGGTTCTTTGGTTCAGGCGGCGGAGTCAGAGGTTTTCTCAAATCCAGCCGTCAGCGCTCGGTTAATTTCTGCAGAGGATGGCATAGCACCAAGCGCGTCATCGGTCTCAGCAGGATTGGTGCTAGAATATGCTGAAGGCTGGAAGGGGTATTGGCGAACACCTGGCGAAGTTGGGCTTGCGCCAGAACTGGACTGGAGCAAGTCGGATAACCTTGCATCCGCCGAAATTCTCTGGCCTGCTCCAGAAAGGTTCGAAGCATTTGGGATCGAAAACTTTGGCTATTCCGGAACAGTAGTTCTTCCAATCCGGATCCTTCTCGAACACGCAGGTCAGCCCGTCAAACTTCGATCCAAAGTGATGTTGCTGACGTGTTCAGACGTCTGCGTGCCCCACAACTTCGAATTGGTGCTAGACTTGGCAAACGGCACAGAGATCGATCAGGTGTCTGCTGACAAGATTGCAGCGTTTGCGGCACGTGTTCCGGCAACCCCGGCCGAAAGCAATATCAAAGTCACGTCGGTATCGCTTGATACGAGAGCCTCTGCGCTCTTTGTGACCGCTGAGAGCGCGCAACCGTTTCAATCAGTGGATGTTTTCCCAGAGTTTGGCCCACTTGTTACCTTCGGGAAACCTGAAGTTAGGTCAAGCCGAGACCGCTCGACCGTTTGGGCAAAGATACCAGTGATCGCCTGGTCAGACGATCATTTGGATCCTGATGTGACACTGACAGATGGTATGCGTGCAGTGACCACTCCAGTGGTTCTCGGAGTTGATATCCCTGCTCCGCCTGATGGTTTTGGTGCAACCCAAAGCAGCTTGTCTGAACTAGGATTGATCATCGCCATGGCTTTACTTGGAGGACTGATCCTTAACCTGATGCCTTGCGTCCTGCCGGTTCTTTCGATCAAGTTTTCCTCGGTTATCAACGCATCGGGCCAATCCAAAACGACGATCCGAAATGGATTTCTTTTTTCAGCTTTGGGGGTACTTTCCTTCATGTGGTTGCTGGCAGCGGTGATCCTGGCCCTAAAATTGGTCGGCATCTCGGTCGGCTGGGGAATCCAGTTTCAAAACCCTGTATTCGTGACACTGATGTTCATTGTGATCGCGGTTTTTTCTGCCAATCTCTTTGGCTTGTTCGAGATTTCTCTACCGTCTGCTATGCAAGATCGCCTCAATCGCGGCTCCAATCAGTCCCAATATGTGAAGGACTTTGCTACAGGCTTTCTGGCTGCTGTGTTGGCCACCCCATGTTCTGCCCCATTCTTGGGAACAGCGATCACTTTCGCCTTGGTTGGTGGTCCAATAGACGTGCTGGCGGTTTTCACCGCTCTGGGGATCGGCTTAGCCATGCCGTATCTCTTGATCGCAGCACGACCAGCATTCGTCGCGCGCCTGCCCCGGCCCGGTCGTTGGATGCTTTTCGTCCGTACAGGCCTTGGATTTCTTCTTTTGATGACGGCTGCCTGGCTTCTTTTCCTTCTCTTCAGATTATCTGGATGGCAAGCAACAGCGCTCGTGGCATTGTGTACTGTCACATTGATTGCAGTTTTGACGATGGATTGGTCCAGAAGGGCGCACCAGTACAGCCTCGCCACTGCCAGCGTCTTATTTTCGTTTGTTGTGGTCAGCAGCATTACCTCGACGGGCAACTCAGTTGATTATCCAATCCGTACCCACTGGCAAGAATTCCAGCCACGCGAGATTGCACGGCATGTATCTGAGGGGCGAACTGTCTTTGTGGATGTGACAGCAGATTGGTGCCTTACGTGTAAGGCCAACAAAGTGCTCGTTTTGGATCGGAAGCCCGTGTCAGATGAGTTAAGCGCTGATACGGTCGTTGCCATGCAAGCAGACTGGACACGACCCGACGATAACATCGCACGTTTCCTTGAACGTCATGGTCGCTTCGGTATTCCGTTCAATATCGTGTACGGGCCTGGGGCCCCGTCAGGTGTTTCCCTGTCGGAACTGCTGACCGAACAGGACGTCCTCGAGGCTTTGGCTACGGCGTCACTTGGAAAGTGAGAGACGGCTGATCTGACACTTGGAACGATATTTCTCAATCAAGATGCCGGGCTTAAGGTTTCTCCGGAACGTCGTCCTATTCAGTTTGTTAGGCCTGCTTCCCGCAGTGCTGATCTATATTGTGCTGACACCGGGTTTCGCTTCCATACTGGTTCAAGGTGGTCCAAATCTTCAACGATTGGTGAGGCAAATTCTCACAAACGGGCTGCCCGTGGTTTGCGCCGTGAACTATGTCGGCTTTTTGATGTATGCGCTGTCCAAGCGGCAAGTTCCGCCTATACGGGACCCCTTGAGGTTCATACTTTTGGATGTCGGCGCAAGGGTATTGCTCTTCATAGGTCTGCACGTGCTGATTTACGTCTTGTCTGCCGATTGGTACGGGTCGTTTGGCGGGAGCAGATCAACGGCCCTAAAAACAGTGGCGCCTACGCTGGCGCGATCTGCCTATTTTGAGAATATCTCCGGCGCCTATTATTATGCGACTTTGATCAGCGCTGTGCCTCTCTATGTTTCAGTGTCGATACGCTCATCGAAACTCCGTGTCTTGCTGGCAAGGTTACCGTTCGGCTTAGGACTGTTGGTATTCGTGATGATGACGATTGCTGCGGGTGCCGTTTGTCTTACAGCGCTCGCGAACGCGGCTGTTTGGCTACAGAACTGATAGAGCGCCCTTTCATCGTAACGGGTATATTCTGCCGCGCATCAATGAGATTGAGCTCTGAGTAGCACTTATGGGCTGGGTCCAGGCAAAAAACACGTTTGGTCCAATCCGCGCCATACGTGGGAAATTCATGGATCCAGCAGTCGCGTTTCGAAAAAGTTCCTGTCGGGACACACATCCTTCATCAGCGGTTGCCCGGCATGCGAACAGTACCTCGTCGTTCCCTTGCCACTCCAGCCAGCTCACCAAAACCGATCCGTCGGCCAAGAACAGTGCATCGACCCGTCCTAAAGGATCACCAAGATCGATCCGAAAAGGTTCCTCAAAACTGATACCACCGTCATACGAGAACGCCAGTTTTACTGCAGCAACGTCGCTCGCGCCGGTGAACCACGCCACAGCGACGCGATCATCCTGTGCGGCAATCGCAGGTCCATTGACGGGACATCCGGCCAACTCCCAGCCGTCACCATGTACGGAAACAGGCTTAGACCATTCGCCAGAGGACAGCCGGGCCACTGATATGTCTCGAATTTCAGTATCTGTCCGATCACGGTAAGCGACAACGAGTGTTCCATCGCCAAGCCGGGCAGAAGACGTTTGACAGCAGGAGCAAGTCTGCATGTCCACCGGACGATCCAGCAGGAGTGTTCCGTCGGTGCTAATCCTCGTCGCGCGAAGCTGCGTCGCGTCGGGCGAGGCTTGCAGGCTGCCTTTGCCATAGGCACGGCCGTCCAGCCACAGCAGGTCCAACGCACCATCCGGGGAACCACTCATAGTTAGAAATCCGTGTTGTGAAGAAGACCTGTCCGAATGAGGAACAATGGGAACTGACCAGTTCAATCCGCCATCGCTAGAGATCGACAGTTCGACGTTGTAGTCAAAGCTGCTTGGTCCAGTCTTTCGCAACCAGTGCAGGGCTACGTTGCTTTCATTGTATGCCGCGACCGATGGAAAATCCGCCCAATTGACAAACAGGTCGTCACTCCGTGTGACCGTTACAGGATCTGACCAACCGCTTTCGTTCAGTCTTGCGAACTGTATCAGGGTTTCTGGGCCTTCAACTGTCATCCATGACATCAGCAAGCTGTGCTTGTCAGCAGTCAGAAACGGCTCTTGAGACCAACCTGCAGCAGGGTTTTCAAGGAAAGACAACTCTTCAAAGACTGTCCCGTCCGCTTGCGCAACATCAGGCCAAGCCATTGCGAGTGTCATGCCCAATGCCAGTTGGCGGAGCCAGTGGGCTTCCATTGGATTAAACACGTGCGCCTTTGGGATAGAGATGTACCTGCGCTCCAATTTCTACGCGTTCATATAGGTCTTTGACGTGTTCATTGGTCAGTCTTGCACAACCGTTTGAAGCTGCGGAACCAATCGTGTGGGGTTCATTGGTACCGTGAATGCGCAAGAACGTGTCTCGCCCCGCATCATCGTAAAGATAGAGCGCGCGTGCGCCAAGCGGGTTGTCCGGGCCACCCTTCAAACCGTTTTTGTAGCGCTCGTACTTTTCTGGCTCTCTCCGGATCATCGCGTTCGTGGGCCGCCACCAAGGCCACTCGGCCTTTCGGGCAACTGTGAATGTCCCCGCCTCATATAAGCCTTCTCGGCCAATCCCAACGCCATATCGGATTGCCAAGCCCTCATCTAACATGAGGTACAAAAAGTAATCGTCGGGGATCACGTGAACCGAGCCTGTCGTCCAGTCTCGACGGCGCGTATTGACCAATTGAGGAAGGAAACGGTCAGGCAAGGGCACTTGTTGCGCGAACCCCACATGTGGTGATGCGATTGCCGCGCACGAGGTTCCCAAAAAGGAACGTCTCGTCAAACAACCAACTATCCTCGAACTCTTGCTCTTCGCAAAACCCATAGAAGGCCCCCCTGCCCTTCATTTTTTAGGACGTTAGATGCACACCGATACTCACCGCCACAACAGATTTGTCGCAAAATGTAACCGGCGGGTCTTCGCGGGCAGTGCTAAAAAAATGCGCCGAACAACTCACCGTTATGTGGGTCGTTTGTAACTTTCATTTCGTGCTAGATTGCTTAGGTAAATTGGAAAGGCCGCCGTATGTCTTACAGTCGTCGTCACAGTCTCGCACTAATAGCAAGTGCGCCGGCACTCATGCTAACCGTAGCCAAGGCAAAGGCGGCTGCAACTCCACCGGTATATAGCGAGAATGGTGTCGCAATTGATGGTACAGACGCCGTGGCCTACTTCAGACAAGGTGCGCCGATAGCCGGGAGCTCATCCATCACGCTGGATTGGAACGGCGCAACATGGCGGTTCTCGAGCCTTGAAAATAAGGCGGCATTCGCGGAAAACCCAACAGCCTACGCCCCTCAATACGGTGGTTATTGTGCCTACGCTGTAAGCAAAAATTACACGGCACCGACCGTGCCAGAGGCTTGGAAGATTGTTAACGGACAGCTCTACCTGAATTTTTCACTGCGGGTGCGACGTATCTGGGAAAGAGACATCCCCGGTCGCATAGCAGCCGCTAATCGAAACTGGCCGGGCGTGCTTGGTTAAGCCGAGGTTGGCACTGCCATAGAAACAACGAGTCTACTGGATCCCAGTGATTTCAGATTTGCCCTGACAAGTCCGTGAGGATCGGACAGTCTGGCCTGTGATCACCGTGGCACGCTTCTACCAGATGAGAGAGTGTCTCTCGCATACCTTTCAACTGTGAAATCTTGTCGTCAATCGCTGCCAAATGTTCTTCTGCTACCGCTTTGACGTGCGAGCTCTCGCGGGCCTCGTCCTCATAAAGCCCAAGCAGGGTGCGGCAATCTTCAATCGAGAATCCAAGGGCGCGCGCCCGGCCAAGGAATGCGAGTTTGTGAAGATCTGTCTCAGCAAACGCGCGGTAGCCATTTCCACTGCGCTGAGGCCGAACCAAGCCAATGTCCTCATAGTATCGGATCGTTTTTGGCGGGATTCCGGAACGCTCTGCGACTTCGCCAATGTTCATTTTGCGATCCTTTCACTCTGCAGGTTGAGTTAGAGCTTGAACGACAGATGCCCCAACCCTCGCGTCTTCGCGTATAGCTGGCTGTACACGGCGTAAACGCAAGGCATTGGTCAAGACGGACACAGACGACAAGGCCATCGCACCTGCAGCAAAGACCGGAGACAGCAGAAGCCCAAATGCCGGGTACAGCACCCCTGCTGCTATAGGAATAAGTGCGACATTGTACCCAAAAGCCCAGCCGAGGTTCTGCCGAATATTCAACATCGTCCTTTTGGACACCTCCACAGCATTCACAACGCCGCGCAAGTCACCTGACATCAGAACCACATCGGCGGACTCAATTGCGACGTCCGTGCCTGTGCCAATAGCTATGCCGACATCTGAATGCGCGAGGGCTGGCGCATCGTTGATCCCGTCGCCGACAAAGGCAACCTTTCCGCCCCCTGCCCTGAGATCGTCAATTGCCTGAACCTTGCCGTCCGGCAACACGCCCGCAATCACGTGGTCGATCCCGGTTTCTTTCGCGATAGCGTCCGCAGTTTCCTGCTTGTCTCCCGTGATCATGGCAACTTGAAAGCCCTGGTCCTGCAAAGCCGAAATCGCTGATCTGCTGGTCGGTTTCACCGGGTCGGACACGGCGATAACGGCAGCCAGTTTCCCATCAACGGCAGCGTAAAGCGCGGTACGTCCGCGTTCAGCAAGGCTCTTTTCGATCTCAGCAAGAGTCGAGACATCGACGCTTTCACGGGCCATGTAGCGGTCCGCGCCCACCATGATCTCGTGGCCACCAACCATGGCCGCGACCCCATAGCCAGTGATTGATCGAAACCCCTGAGCAAGGGGAACCGATATTCCTTCACTCTGCGCGCCTTGCACGATTGCTTCTGCGATAGGGTGTTCTGACAGCGCCTCAACTGCGGCGATCTGAGCCAGGACCGTCGCGCGATCAAAGTCACCTGCGACTATCACATCTGTCAAAGTCGGTTTTCCTGCAGTCACGGTACCGGTCTTATCAAGGGCGATCACATCGACTTCTGATAGTTGCTGCAAGGCATCTCCCTTACGGAATAAGACACCCATTTCTGCAGCCCGGCCTGTCCCAACCATGATCGAGGTCGGCGTGGCCAACCCCATGGCACATGGGCACGCAATGATCAGCACAGAAACACCTGCCACCAATGCAAAGGTTAACGCCGGATCGGGTCCTACCAAAACCCAGACGAGAACCGTCAGAGCTGCCAAAGCCATGACCGCAGGCACGAACCAAAGCGTGATCCGATCCACAAGACCTTGGATCGGCAGCTTGGCACCTTGCGCCTCTTCCACCATCCGAATGATCTGAGCGAGCGTTGTGTCGCCTCCAACACGTGATGCTGCGAAGGTGAGGCTACCAGTTCCGTTAACAGTGCCCCCTGTGACCACGGCACCAGCTGCTTTTGCGACAGGAACAGGCTCGCCTGTGATCATGCTTTCATCGACATTGCTGGTTCCATCCGTGACGTTACCATCAACAGGAATTCGCTCTCCAGGGCGAACGAGGATCAAATCGCCAACATCCAGCGCATCGACATCGACCTCTTTTGTTTCGCCATCTCGCACAACTCGGGCTGTTCTCACCTGAAGCCCCAAAAGAGCTTGTATTGCGGCTCCGGTCCGCCCCTTGGCTCGGGCCTCTAACAAACGCCCGATCAGGATTAGGACCACAATGACGGCTGCGGCTTCGAAGTAAACGGCACGCACACCCTCCGGCAGAAGGCTGGGCAGGAACGTCGCAATAACGGAATAGCTCCAGGCAGCGCCAGTGCCCACTGCGACCAAGCTGTTCATATCGGGCGCACCGCGCATCAAAGCGGGTATGCCTTTCGTGAAGAAGTGTCGCCCCGGACCGAACAGAACAACAGACGTCAGAAAAAACTGGATGATCCAGGATGTCTGAGACCCAATGCTGTTCTCGATGGCCATGTGAAATGCCGGTATAAGGTGGGATCCCATCTCAAGCACGAAGACCGGTACAGTCAGAATAGCTGCCAAAATCACTTGACGCCGCAGCGCGTTGGCCTCTTCTGCCTTGCGTTCAATGCGAGACTGGTTCGCATTTGCTTCGGCAAGCCCTGCTGGATACCCAATATTGGTTGCGGCAGCGATTAGGTCGGCCGGTGTCACTGCACCCTCGAGGTACACCACCGTCGCAGTTTCCGCCGCAAGATTGACAGAGACCGATACCACCCCAGGAACATCGGCGAGCGCCTTGTCGACACGACCGACACAAGATGCACATGACATTGAAGCAACGTTCAGAGTAACGCGGGCCTTCTGCGCAGGGTAGCCCAACGTATCGAGCGCCTTTGCGACCGCCTGCAAACTGCCGCCCTCCGCCATCGAAAACCGCGCCTGCTCAGAGGCAAGATTGACTGAAACATCGGACACACCGTCTAACGCGTTCAGCGCTTGTTCAACGCGGCCCACACAAGATGCGCAGGACATGCCTTCAATATTCAAAGTTGAATGTAGATTTATCGTCATGAGTCGGTGCCTCTGGTTGGCTTCGATCATGATATAGGGCTTCCAGTAACTGGAAGCTCAAGGCCTCATCTTAATTTTGTGCCTACTCGGAGTCGCTTTCGGCTGGGGGCGAAATCGTACGCCAACGCAAAAGCGGTCATTTAGGCGACTGCAAACAAGGTCTCAAAGGAGCCCGATTGGACCAATGCTCAGCGACGAATGAATTTCTGCTATGTGCAGCAGGAATTGCCTTCTTGGATCGGTGGACAAGGCACCGTCGCGTAAGAACAATATACGCAACAGTCGCCCTCCAATGGCTTCAATACCTTGCTGCAGCTCTTACACTCATAGAACCACTGGCAGGCATCCGTTGGCATCGTTTCCGTCTCATTATGCCCGCACGACGGGCAAGTGAGCGTGGATTCCAAAATTACTTTTGTTTCGACTGTCGCCATATCGCGTACCCCGTCAGAAAAAGAAAACCTGCCAGCATCGGCAGCAAAATTGCGTCGTTGTAAACGACACCGAGCAGACCAGTCAGCCCTAGCGCCGTCAAAACAATCGGCAGGAACGGTGTAAAGCAACACACCGCCGCAAATACTGTTCCCGCTGATCCGACGACCAGAAGTCTGTTCTTCATCGTGTTGATCTCCACAAATCCCACATAAGCCGTTGTGCCGAAGCCTCCCAAAGCGGTGAAGAGGCAGCGATCAGAAAGGCGACTGTCGTAAGGCTAACCCAGAAAATTGAAGACCTTCTGCGCGAGACGCAGGGATGTGCCCTCAACACGCGATACCATGCCCAAGCTAAAGCGACAGCAATTCCAGACAGTATGAAAAGGCGATAGGCGATGAACGGTCCAAGCATTGTGAGCCATGCCCCACCTAAACCAAGGATCGACAGGCCAATCGGCAACACGCAACATGACGCCGACAAAAGGGCCAGCAACGTAGCGACTGGCATTACCAGCCGCATTGCATAGCCTTCCTTGCTGGTGGGTTCTTGGGTGTTCACAACGTCCATAGTGTATATGTAATTCCTGTAGTAACTACAGGAGCAAGCGAAATGTTCACCATTGGGAAGGCGTCTGAACAAAGTGGCGTGAACGTAGAAACGATCCGTTATTACGAACGCGAAGGCATCGTTCCAAAGCCGGGCAGATCGTCGGGCGGGCGCAGGCTCTACTCTGCAAATGAAATCGCGCGGCTACGCTTCGTTAGGCGCTGCCGAGATTTGGGCTTTCCGATCTCTATCATCCGAACGTTTCTTTCGTTCGCTACAGAGGACCGCCGGTCCTGCGGAGAGGTGAAAAACTTAGCTGAAAATCATCTCGAGGAAATTGAGGCAAAAATCGCCAACCTCCTGCGGTTGCGAGATGCGCTTCAAAGCCTGTCGAAGAACTGTGAGGAAGGAAGCGTTGCCTGTCCAATGCTAGATGCTCTTATGGAAGATGGTTTCGGGGAGGGTACGCTGCGATAGCAGTCATTCAAAACCGCAACGGGTAAGGCAGCTTTGTCCGCACGGCCGTCATCGACCCTTCAAAAACAGATGTTTTTGCTCCGCGGCAAAGCCGCGAATCTGGTTTGGAGCCCTTACCTCCCGAATTGCTGCACGGGCGTCGCGTGGTCGAGACAATTGTATCAAAATGTAAACTTGTCTGGTGTTCAAAGACACAGCTATGACGGTACGAAAGGACCCGTGGCGCCAATGAGTATTCAGAAACAACATTCATCGCCAAATCGAGCCATGCATTGGGGCATGGGAATTTGCTGCGCAGTGATGTTTGTCCCGCTTGGCTTGTTTTTCCTTCGCGGAGGCAGTTTTTCAGGATTGCAAGAAAGCCTTGGCGTACTGACTCCAATTGTTTTGTGCCTTGCCGTCCACGGTCTGATGTTACTTGTCTTGGGCAAATCCTGCCACGGCAACGCATCAAAGGAGAAAGATCCTGGACCCTCCGACACACGCCCACTTGCGCCAGACGCTTGACTACCTAAGAGTTTGAAAACAAAAATATTGAGCGCTAGAGGCTGATTTCCGTGAAGTTGAAAGTACCAGAAATGAGTTGTGGTCATTGCGTGACCGCGATTGATTCAGCAGTGAAGGCCGCAGACACAACGGCCACAATACGGGCGGATTTGCCATCCCGTACGGTTGATATCGACACTACTGCCTCACCGGAGACCTTACTCAAAATTCTCGCTGATGCGGGATACCCTTCCACCACACTGGCAAGCAACTGACGGCAATGAAGGCAGGGTTCCAACGAATTCTCAATGCAACCGTCGGTTTGGCTGGTATCTTTGTTTTATCGGCATGTACCTTATCGCCAACGGTCGACTCTGATGGAGCATTTACCGAGCTGCCCGAACCGCTGGTCGGTCTCGCAGCTCCATACCAAAATCTCAACAAGGTCCGGCTCGATCCAAACGACAATTGCTTTTGGTATCTGCACGATGGCCCGGTTGAGTCAACTTGGTTGCCGCTTAGGACGTCTAAAGGGAATCCAATCTGTCAAGCTGCCGCCTGACCTAGGCAATCCAACACTGCCGAAGGCGTGACCTATCCCCCGATTACATCCTCAGGTGGGTAGAGATGTGCAGTCTTGCCCGTCTCCACATTTGGATAAAGGTCGTTGATATGTGCCATGATCATCCGCACACATCCCGAACTTGCGCGCCCCCCGATTGATCTGGGCTGAGGGGAACCGTGAATACGTAAGTATGTGTCTCGGTTGCCCACATAAAGATACAACGCTCTGGACCCCAGTGGGTTTGAAGGTCCCCCATCCATGCCGTCGGCGTGCTGGGCAAACGTGTCCGGATCGCGCTCAATCATCGCATCAGTTGGTCGCCATGTTGGCCACTTAGCCTTGCGCCGGATTGTATAAACTCCTGGTTCGTAGAGCGACCCACGCGCAATAGCCACGCCATAGCGCATCGCCGTACTTCCGTTGGGTTCAATATGATAAAGATACCGCGCCACCGCATCGACATGAATGTCGCCCGGGGTCAGGCCAGACTTTGCTTCCACTCTTACGGGCAGAAACCGCGGATGAACGCCCCATGGGTTTGACGTTGCCGGGTCATAGCCGCTCGGCGTGATCTGAGCATCCCATTGGTCCCACTTTGACCTTGGCGACGTGGGCGCGGCCGCCCCTTGCACCGCCGAGATCGGAGACGAAAACAGCATAGCAGTTCCGATAACAAAATGCCGACGCGTAATATCTGTCATGCTTGAGTACCTCTATTCCCGACGCCACCAAATTGCGCGTGTTCTGATCAAGCCCAACCTCATTGGCCAGAAGCACGGGCTTCTTGGGCAAGTTGGATCATTTGCTCCGCTTCAATGACTCCAGGAACTAACGCGTCCCCAATCACAAATGATGGCGTGCCGTTGAATCCAAGCGCGCGGCTCATCTCCATTGATGCTGCAATATGCGCGTCAATTTCAGGAGCGTTCATGTCCCTTCGCAACTTGGCGACATCCAAACCAACTTCCTCCGCAACACGTATTACAGTTGCTTCCTCGGCGCGCCCTGCCATCCCCATCAAAGCCCAATGAAATTCTTCGTATTTTCCCTGTTCTCGTGATGCCAGTGCCGCGCGGGCAGCAAACACTGATCCATCACCGAGTATGGGCCATTCGCGATAAACCAGTTTCACATTCGGATCTGCCTCTAACAGCGCTTCGATTTGTGGCTTCACACGACGGCAATAGGGGCAGTTGTAGTCGAAGAATTCCACGACCGTGACATCGCCGTCGGGATTGCCTAGCACTGGCGCATTTGGGTCATTCTCTAAGATATCCCGGTTCTCGGACAAAACGGTCGCGGCAGCGGCGGCTTGGCGTTCTTGCTCACGTTGTTCGATGATCTGGACGGCTTCAAGAACGATTTCCGGGTTTTCACGGATGGCTTCCAGAACCAGTTCTTTGATGCGGTCTTCGCTTAAGTCGTCTGCATAGACGGCCGTCGACGCAACCATCAAAAAGATGCATAGCGATTGCCAAAGTCGTCTCATTTCAATTCCCCTCCTGGCGCGTTTCACCAACTGATCGCGCGGCTTGAACTTCCTGGATGCGTTCCGGCCAAGTAGATTTGATGTATCCAAGAATGTTCCAGATCTCCTGATCGGAAAGCTGGTCCTCAAAGCCAGGCATGCCGCTATCAAACTCAACCCCTTGAGCTGCCATCACAGCGGTTCCACCCAACTTCGTGTAGCGAAACAAGAGCTGATCCCCGTGATGCCACGTATGACCCGTTTCATCATGAGGAGGCGCTGGCAATCGACCGTCATCGCCTGGGCTGCGCCAGTTTTCCTGACCTTCCAGATTGGCGCCGTGGCAAGCCGCGCAGTAGTCTGCGTAAAGATCTTCGCCGGCAGTCAGGTCAACATCTGACGGCGTCACTCCACTCTCCGCATCTGCCGTAGACCCCGACCATGCAAAAAGCCCAATGCCAGCGACAAGAAGTGCCCCCACGCCAAAGAAAATCGTCCTGTTGATCATAAAACATCAATCCTTGCCATCATTCCTGAAGCCGCATGGGAGAGCATGTGACAATGCAGAAGCCATTTGCCTGGATTGTCGGCGACGGCCGCAATTTCCTTGGTCTCTCCTCTTGCAACAAGCGTCGTATCCCTGAAGGCCCCAAGATGGCCGTTCTGGTCGAGCTCATGGAAATGCATTCCATGCAGATGCATGGTATGCGGAAAAGCAGTGTCGTTTCGGATATTCAATCGGAAGGTTTCACCGCGTGACACAATGGCCAGCGGTTCTCCGTCCATTGATCCCACCTTACCATTGAAAGCCCAGAAATTCCCTGACTGCATCAGATCACGCATGGACGACATTTGACCGCCCATCATCGCGCCGCGCATCCCGCCCATGGCACCGCCTTCCATAGTCAGCATGACGTCACGGGCATTGGACAGATCAGGCTTAGTTTCCAGGTTTGGCGGCAAAGGAAGGGGCGCTGGTCGTCGCGCTCGCGTACTTTCACCCATCACCTCAAAGGCGACCTGAGAAAAACTCTCATTGCGATCAAGCTGAACAACGTGTCCGGCACTCCCAACAACTGCTGTTACGTCGACAATAAGGTCGATGCGCTGCGCCGGCGCGAGAACAAATGTGTCTTGCACAGGCGAGGGTTGCGACAACGGCATTCCGTCAAACGCGACAATCCAGCCTTCCAACCCATCAAGAGCCAACTGAAAGATACGTGCATTGGACGCATTGATCAGCCTTAAGCGCAGTCGCTCATTTCGCCCCACTGATTTCGCGAGATTGTATTTCCCATTGGTGGTAACGTAGTTTCCAAGCCGACCAGCATGGCTAAGATCATGCATGGCCCCAAACGATGCCGCGATCTGGGCGGTATCAGGATCAATAAGCCAGTCATCCAGAACCAGCACTTCATCCCGGTCGACATCAACCGGCTCTGCCTCATCAACGATCAACGCACCGTGCAAACCACGCGCAACCTGTTCAAATGAGCGGCTATGAGAGTGATACCAATAGGTGCCTGCATCCGGAGCAACAAAATCATAATCGAACTGATCACCAGGCTCTATTGCAGGCTGGGTTAACCCGGCCACACCGTCCATCCGGTTGTCGATGCGTATGCCGTGCCAATGTACCGAGGTAGGAACGCTCAAGTTGTTGATGACACGTCGCCGAACGCTTTGTCCTTGTTTCACGCGTATCTCGCGCCCGGGTGCGATTCCATCAAAGGCCCACACTTGCGTCTTTCCATACTTTTCCGGAAGCAGCTGAATTTCAGAGGTAGCTGCTGTCAGGGTTGGATTTTTGGCATCCGCCCAGACGGCTATTGGTGGCAAAGCCAGACTAGCTGCCGTCGCCTGTAGTAGAGTTCTTCTATTCATGTTCATCCCGGTACCGTCAAAATTGATGTGAACGTGGCAGTTGCCAACAGGATCAGGGCAACACAGGCCCATTCTATGGAGATAGATCGTGCGAGCCGCATAGCCGCATCATTTTCGCCCTGCTCAATTGCAGGGACCAAACGGGTCTTATTCATAAACGCGAGACCGAGAAGCCCTCCGACCACTACCAGCTTGCCCAGTAACGCTTGGCCGTAAGTCGTTCCAAACATGGCAGTGACGGACCCAACCAGCCACCAGGTCATCATTGTGCCAGCCAAGATCAAGAGAGGGACGACACCAGACGCGACATGCCCAAAGCGTGTACCAAGCTCGGCAACAAGCTCTCGTTGTGTCTCGTCGCGTGCCAACGACTTCAGGGGTGTCAGGATGCCGATCCAGAAAGCGGCGGCCAGCAAATGCAAAAACAGTACCACTTGCGCAAAAAGACGGTCTTGGCTTGCAACATGTCCGATCTCACAAAAGCTCCAAAGCGCCAGCGCGCCGCCGACTAGGCCCACCCAAAGTGCTCTTCCGCCTACACCAATACCAAACGCGAGTATGCTCAGACCCAGAGCCCTTAGCAGCAAAGCATCGCCGGGTGGCGTCTCCCAAAGCAAAGACAAGATTGAAGGATCTGTCATCCCGGAAATGTCATCCATGAGAACCGCGCCGCGTGTTGTAAAGCTAAGCACTGCAGAAATCAGGGCGATACACACGAAGCCAAAAGCGAGGCCGCGAACGCGGCGGTCCATGCCCGAAAGCTGCGCTCCAAAAACGACGCGGCACAAGATGAGCCCTACGCTTGTCAGTACCCCGAAATACAGCAAGAATTTGGTGGCTATCGCAGCGAGGCCCCAAACGTCTGGCACGGCTTACTTGACCTCGAAAGTGAAGCTGCCATTCATAGGATGTCCATCAACCCCAAGGCCGCGCCATTCGATGAGGTAGACGCCTGAGCCCATAGAGATCATCGGAACAGAAACCTCTTTGACAAACCCGGTTTGATCTCCAAGCTCCAGGGTTTCTGTATGTTTTTCGGCATGAGTCATCTCTACTTTGGTCAACCGCATACCATCGTTAAACCGAAGCTCTACTGTTTCGGGAACAGCTTCAACAACCGCACCATCGGCAGGCAAGGTGCCTTCTTTCTCTGAATGCGCCAGTGCCATCGATGCTGAAAGTGCAAGCGTTGCTGCAAAGATCATTGTCCGCGTCATGTTGATACTTCTTCCTTCGAACTTCAGTTTATTCCGTTAGCGCGTTGGAGTTCGCGCACATAGGCCACAATCATTTTGACATCACCATCTGTGATTCCCTCGACGGGTGGCATGTTTCCAAAGCGCCAGTGATGCGCCCGCACGCCGTTCTTTGCCGCCAAAAGAAACGACGCATCGCCATGGTGACCGGGCTCGTAGATCTTATGGACGAGTGGCGGCGCAACACCGTCTTGCCCAGCAGCATTTGTTCCATGGCAGACGGCACACTTCGCATCGAACGCCAATTTACCAATCTCAGCGTTGGCAGATAACGCATCGGGCAAAACGACCGTTGCCATCGGTGCACCAACTTCTGACGGGACAATAGAACCCGAACCGCTTGGCATCCGCGATGTACTTGTCCACCAGTATCCTGTGCCAAGCAGGATTACCGCGAAAATGCCATAGATCGCATTACGACTCATCAGATCAGCTTTACCTGGGTTCCGACAGGGGTACGATCGAACACTTCTTCAATGTGTTCATTGTACAGGCCGATGCAGCCATTCGAAGACCGTCGCCCGATCTTGCGCGTATCCTGTGTCCCGTGAATTCGGTAGTACTGCCACGACAAGTAGAGAGCCCTCGTCCCAAGTGGGTTCGCAGGATCCCCTCCGAGAATCCTCGCTGGCCATTCGGGGTTTCGCTCTCGCATAGATGGGGTTGGGGCCCAACTGGGGTTTTTTCGCTTCTCAACCACCTCTGTGTAGCCCAGTCGGGTCAAATCTTCAGAGAGCGGAACCGATGTTGGATAAAGGCGCATTTCGCCGTCTTGCGTCCAATGCTGAAGAACTTTTGAAGCGGTGTCGGACAAGATCAATCCAACGCCGAGAGTTTCAAAGTGATCTTCCCAACGATGCGTTCTGAAAGACGAGGTGTTGCGGCGCACTGGCGCTGACGTTTCCGCCCTCAGTATCGTCGGTGCAAATATCGCGGTACTGGCCAGCCCATACATGATGGTCCGACGCGTGATAGACACTTTGTTCTTTGGCTGCATGGGTTTGCCTCATTCCATGTCGAGTGCCTTGTTTTTTATCGAACTTTGATCGCCAACGATACTGAAGCAGGCTTGGATTTTTGTAAGGATTTGTATCATCCTAGAATATCAGGATGATGGCGAAACTCTGCCGCTGCCCGAACCGATCTCGCTTTCCTGGTTATCCCGCTCCGAGCCAGACAGCGTGGGTGCAGTCATTGCCAAAGGCAGTTCTATTTGGACACGGAGCCCCCCACCCTGCCGGTTTGAAAGTGAGATATTGCCGCCTTGTTCGAGAATAATACTGCGCGCAATCGACAATCCAAGTCCGTGCCCGCCTGTTGTTCGGGACCGAGACGTTTCAAGCCGTACATAGGGCAGAAAAACCTCTGCAAGTTTCTTTTCGGGAACCCCCGGTCCATTATCATCGACGAATATTTTTACAGCGCTGTCGTAAGTTTCCCACGATACGATCGGCGCATTTGCATATCGCTCGGCGTTCTCGATTACATTCCTTAACGCCCGTCGCAACGCTTTCGGTTTGATCTGCAGAATTACGTCCATATCGGAACCCACCGTAAACTGAGTATCCGTCTCCAACGCGAGTGAGGACAAAAATTCCGTCAACCGAAGACGTTGCGAAGGTTCGTCACGGCCGACACCTTTTGCATAGGCCAACGTGGCCTCAACCATGTCATGCATCTCTTCAAGAGAAGCTGCGATTCCTTCACGTGTCTCTGCATCGTCGACCATTTCGGCGCGCACGCGCAGTGCCGTCAGCGGAGAGCGTAAATCATGCGCAAGTGCTGCAAGCATTTGCGTCCGATCCGTTACGAAACGCGCAAGCCGACTTTGCATTCCATTAAATGCTGCCGTGAGTTCACGCACCTCCAAAGGCCCGACTGGCGCAATTGGATCCTGTCTGGCTCCACGCCCAATCTCGTCCGCCGCATCCGCCAATTCATTGAGTGGTCGCGTCAAACGGGTCAGTACATACCAGAAAATTACCAACAGAAGAACAGCGGCAGTTGAGATGAACGAAAGCGTCGATGCCCAGGACCATTGAATTGGCGGGCGTTCAAACCGGGTCGCCACATTGAGCCAATTTCCACCAGAAATCGCAATCGAAACTTCCATTTCGATAGCCGCGAGTGTTCCTTGCATCATTTCGGCGTGCATTTGCGCCATCTCCGGCGACAAATTTGGCAACGGCAGCAAGCCCTGCTCGATTTCATGCACTTCCACCCGAATATCGCGGCTATATCCGTCGTTTAGCAGAGCGCGAATCCGCGCCTCCACTGCTCCATTTTCATCATGATGGGTATGCGTGACGCTGGGGCTTGTACCAAGGTCAAATCGAACGAGCGGCGATGTAGCAGCCCGGACAATTTGCGCATGAAGCTCTAGCGGCGCTTCCTCAATCAAGCGCGCAACATTCGCAGCACGTCCCGCTGCCTCGCTGCCTATGGCAGCTTGCACCGCAAGCGAGCGTTCATCAACGAAGAGCCAAAGCCCAACGATTTGAGCAATGAACAGAACGGACACAACCAACAAGGCGATCTGGGTTCGAAACCCACTGGAATATCATTCTTGCACTTCCACATCGCTGTTTAAGCAATATCCACCATTTCGCACCGTCGTGATTATCCTTGGCCGCAGAACATCCGGCTCAATTTTTCTGCGTAGGCGCGACACCTGGTTGTCGATTGTTCGGTCCAATGGTCCAGCTGAGCGCCCTGCACTGAGCTCGAGCAAGGCCTCCCGACTGATCACCTCTCGAGGACGTTCGAGAAGGACCGTCAACAGCTTCGCCTCCGCCGTCGTCAGGATGTTTTGAGACCCATCGGGTACCGTGACCCGACTAGCATCGTGTTCGAATACCAAACCATCAAAAACCACACGTTTGCCAGCAAAGCTACCGCCATAAGGAGCTACAGAAGGTGGCGCACGGCGCAGGATCGCATTGATCCTTGCAAGCAATTCACGAGGATTGAATGGCTTGGCAAGATAGTCATCCGCGCCAGTGTCGAGACCATCTATACGGTCGTTCTCATCTCCAAGCGCGGTCAGCATCAAAATGGGTGTAGCATTGCGGTCTTCTCGAAGCCTCTTGCATGCTTCCAGACCATCTTCGCCAGGCATCATCACATCCAGGACTATGAGATCGATTGGCTCTGCGGCGAGGACACGGTCCATCTCGGTCGCATCTGTCGCGCCCGTCGCACGCATTCCATTTTTCTGAAGGTACCGCGTCACGGACTGTCTGATTTCCGCGTGGTCATCGACGATAAGGATATGTGGCGCTGTGATCATAAACAGCAGAATAGTTTGAATTTATCTGAAACACCCGCCTTTCCTTTGTCGCAAAATGTAACAACGGGACCGGCTTGATCTTTGAACTTCATTGCTCGACGATCGATGAAAAGGCGCTTGGGTAACGGCGTGCTGTCAGAGCTTCGTTCCATAGCCCACGCCAGATCCCCTAGCTGACCTCGTAAGGAGGCGTTCATGAAACGTAGAACTGTACTTTTGACTGGATTGGCAACTTTGATCGCACGCCCCTCCTTTTCACAAAACCAACCTGTGATCCGAGTCCTGAAGTCCCCGACCTGCGGCTGCTGTAGTGCCTGGGTTGATCATGTGATGCAATCAGGGTTTGCTGTAGAGGCACAGGATGTCGATCAAGACACGCTCTATGCTGAAAAAGATCGCCTGCAAATCGCACCCGACCTTGCAGGGTGCCACACAGCTACGGTCGAAGACTATTTCATTGAAGGTCATGTTCCCGCGTTGGATATCCAGCGGCTTCTGGCCGATCGCCCAGAAGCCCGCGGGCTCACCGTACCTGGAATGCCGATGAGTTCTTATGGGATGGCCGGACCTGGTGCTGGCGACACATATGACACTCTTTTAGTCGCCAAGGATGGAACAACCTCTGTCTTTGCAAGTCACAGCTAAGGCTTTACCGCTAAACTGTACTTGCCCCTGCTTAAATTCTTCACGCGCCCTGAAAGAACAAGACGGCGCAACGCTCGATAAGTAGCTTCATGCGTCAGGTGCATTTGCGCCGCGAAATCTGTAACCGTGCCCTGGAGTAATCCAGCCGCCAATCCTGCCAGCACCCTTTCTTCCGCGCTCTTGATGGCAACAATCTCCAACATCTGCCGTTGCAATTGCACCTGCTTTGTCGCCTGGCGACCATAGTCTTTTGCAAAATCGGCATTCGAGAAGCCTTCCAAGACTGCTGTTTTGTCGATCCGGAGCGCAGCACCTGGATGAATTACAACTGCGTCGCAGTGATACGTTTCAGAAAAATCGAGGCTTCTGCAAAGCTCGCCCCATCGGAAGCGCGATGTATAACGATCCGGTCACCGTTAGGCGCAACCCGCTCCAAGTGAACGCACCCAGATATTACGACAAATAAACCGAGCGTTGCGTCGCCTTGCCTGAAAATGACGTCGCCTTGTTTCATGTCGAAACGCCGGTGCGCGTTAAGGCTAAGACAATCATAGGGTGAAGGTATCATATGATCGAAATCATATAGCATCCCTGTCTCAGAGGATAGTGTTCCGACAGGATCAATTTCGGAAGGCAGTCCCATGCATCGACTCATAATTATCCTCGTGTTGTGTTTTGCGAGCCCGGCAGCAGCTCAACACAATCACTCGAGCCACGGACAACCAAAAGAAACTGGGCAAGCCGCTTTTGCGGCCATCGCTGAAATCGTCGCTCTTCTCGAAAGCGATCCCAACACGGACTGGTCGCGCGTCGACATTGATGGTCTTCGCAGACACCTCGTTGATATGGATCTTGTGACAACACGTGCCGAGATCTCGCGTACGCTTCGTCCACAAGGCGCTCGCTTTGAGATCCGAGGCACACCGCGAACCTTGGAAGCGATTAGAGCAATGGTCCCTTCTCACGCTCCATTCCTTGCATCTGAAACAGGCTGGCAGGTTTCAACAGAAGAGCTCGAGGATGGTGTCGCTCTGACCGTTGACGGCGACGCCGACAGGATTCAAGGTTTGGGGTTCTTTGGCCTGATGGCAATCGGCGCCCACCACCAAAGACATCATCTCATGATGGCAAAGGGGTTGGCTTCTCACTAGTTTCAGCAACGGGAATACTGAGCAAAAAACTATGAAAATGTTGCCTTGCCAAGTGCACATACGGCATGATGCCGCTTCAAATTCTATAGAAATTGATCGTCCACTTACCGCTTAAGCAGTTTTATGTCGGAACGTCCTCCAACTCTCTAAGAGCGGTATTCTCGCAAACGCCGTTGAGCCACATCGGTTGTTCGTAACCATCCTCCCAAACATAGAGAAGCCCAACAGTCTCTCCTGTTCCAGCATCGATGATACGTCTCGTGGCTTGAGCTTCATCTTCGTGACATTCGAGCATGGAACCTCCCTTGAAGACAGGGTGACGGCGCGAGTTTCCGCCCAGTACGTCGGCAATACGGCGTAGCGCTACGCGAAGGCTATCACTTCGCGATATAGTAGAACGTGCTTCTTAACTGGACGCACGAAAAACTCCGCAAAACAACGAAAAAGCACGCAAATAGGACATTTGGGGCTTTGATAAAGAACGGAAAATTCTTTGTTGAACCACGACAAAGTACGGACAACTTCAAGGTGCTGTTCACTCAATTGACAGCGCAGGGTGCCGGTCGGCCCGTGGACCAGCATGAAGTCGCCGATGGTCCTTGGACACCCGAGACGCTGGCCGATGCAATAACCGCGATTGATGCCAACAAGGAAGGAATTGATGTTCGAACTGTGCAAGTTTGGTTTCAAGCCAACGATAACGGAATTAGTGACAAAAACATACATTGGCTAGCCCGCATCTTTGGCTGTAACGACCCGATCGCGACGAGCCGTTGGCAATCTGAGTTGAAAGCCGCAAAAGAACGGCTCGCTATGGAAAGACGGACACGCCGGAATGGCACTTCACAGATTGACGACTCTGCACTTGCCCATGGCCGAGCATTGGTGCCTAACGCGATTGACCGCGTGCATCAGACTGGAGCTTCCCTCAGCCAGCGTAAGCTGAACCACCAGAGAATTAGTCTGGCGGCACGAGCGGAGAGCATGTTCCTTTATGGTGCGCCATTTGGAATGGTTGTGACGATGTGGGCGAGCGTAGCGGTACTGCTCTATCTGGGGTATCTTCTAGGCGCACACGATGTGTCCTACAGCCCGATCCATAACGTGGAAAAACAAGTCGGCTTGTTTTGGTCGCCAAACTGGTTTTTGGACAAACTCATCTGGTTGCCACTCATCGTTTTCACTGTCTCGAACTTAATCACTTCCTGGAAAGAACAGTGGCGGCCGCTGCTGGTCGCTTGGTGTACCGAGTCCGCTCAAAAATGTAGTTGGGACGAAAGGCTCTCAGCCTATGCATCTTCCTTTGTTGGGATCACACTGGTGTGCTTCTTTATCGTTTTCTTGCTGCAGTGGTACGGGTCATATCTACAGCCACTCATTCAAAATGAAGAAGGTTCTCGGGTCATCGATTGGATATTGGTTTCGATCGAGAGACCAGATGTCATGACAACGACCGAGAGCATGGCGGCGTCCATGTACGCCAACCTTCTCTCCGGCATCGCGTATTGGTACTGCTTCTCCGGTCTGATGCTGCTCTACATCGTATCAACCGATTTCAAGGAAATCTCTGAGCGGCTACAACCTACCGGCGACGCCGCCAAAGATATTGAATTCTTGAGAGTAGCAAATTCGATTTTGGGTAGCGTTTTCTGTTGTGCAGTGTTCGCGCTGCTCACTTCCATCGGGATCAAGCTTGTCGCAATCTACCTCATGACGGATGCCGAGAACATTGTTCGTTGGTTGATTCTAGACGCGAGTGCTCTGTTCAACAGCCAAAATGGCACTTGGAAATGGTTCGACAAGAGCCCTTCTGCATCAATCACGAGCTTCTTTGTGATGTTTATTCCAGTCTTCGTATTTCTCCTTTGCGCATCACATATCCAAGGCTCGGTCCGCAGGTGGTTCAGTTCTAGACTTATAGAAAACGACGAAACCATCGCATCGATGACTGCAGCCGCCAATAAGGCGAAATTTGCTTGTTTGAGTTGGGCAAGCGTCATCCTTCTTCTTGTCGCAAATTTCTGGTTGATCGGACGGTTTTCCGGCTTTTCGGTTCTACTACTTGTGAGTTGCTGTCTTGCGATATTCTGTGTCTTGGCATCACGAGGATCCCAATTCACATCGGATACCCGGCACAACGAGGAACTGCTGGGAGCCCAAGGAAAATAAGGTATGGAGCCAGCACCCTTCTTTCAGGAGATCTCCGACGGACCTGCGACTGGATCCGCGTTTTGGACGACCACAGGAGACCGCAAAAGACTTCGAATAGGCTACTGGCCGGCGGACAAAGATGATTGCGGCACGATCTTCCTATTTCCAGGCAGGACAGAATACATTGAGCTCCAGGGACGGCTTGCGACGGACTTAGTAGCCAAAGGTTTTTCTGTTCTGACCATCGACTGGCGTGGTCATGGACTTTCTCAGCGCTTACTCGAGAACCCTGCAACTCTCCACATCGATGAGTTCGTGCACTACCAAAACGACGTCGATGCCTTTCTGCAGACTGCCAACACACTCTGCGTACCAAAGCCTTGGTTTTTGTTGGCCAACTCGATGGGTGGGATCATAGGGTTGCGAGCGATCATGCAGGGACTGCCTGTTGCCGCCTGTTCGTTCACTGCGCCAATGTGGGGCATCAAGATGTCTCTGCTACAGCGACTGATCGCCAAGCAAGTTTCTGGGGCGGCGTGCGCACTCGGAAGGGGAGAAACATATGTTCCCGGACATGACGGGCAGAACTATGTCAACCACACTCCTTTCGAAGGAAACCGAATTACATTTGATCGCGAGAACTACGACTACTGGTTCCGGCAATCGCGAGCGAAACCTGCACTTCAGACTGCGGGATCAAGTATGAAGTGGCTTCACGAAAGCCTCAAAGAATGCCGTCGCATCGCCAAGCTAACATCACCACAAATTCCCTGTATCACCTTCTATGGTGACCACGATGAAGTTGTCGATGAGCGTGCAATCCAAGAACGGATGAAGGCGTGGTCCAGCGGCGAGTATGTAGAACTCGAAAACGCAAAGCACGCACTTCTTCTCGAACAACCAGAGGTACGCAGGCAAGTTATTTCCAGAACCATTCAACGTTTCTTGGAAGCCTGATTACGACGCAGCGGAAATCTGCCGTTCGCGCTCACTTGTTGATCGAACGTGTTGCATTCTGACTAATATCTCTCAATATTATAATATTGCCAACAAGAGTGGGATGAGCCATGCAAGCGCTTTTGTCCAAGGTCGCCACAGGACTGACCGCTGTCAGCATGAGTCTTGGCCTTGGAGCATCTCAAACAACCGCCCAAAGCTACCAAATCGATTGTGCGATCCTGCTGTGCCTTTCTGGTAGCTGGCCAGCCTCAACTCCTTGCGCGCGTGCGCGTGCAGAGTTCATCCGGCGCATCACCCCCTGGCCCGTCGAGCCGCCTCTTCAGATTTGGCGCTGCCCGATGGGCGCGAATTTTTCAGCTTCGGAGAAAAACGCGCATCTACCCAGACTTTGGGACATACTGGCTCGCGAAACTCCCAGCCGACAACAATCGGTTCCGCAGAGTACGGTTGCCTTGACGCCTCCGGATGCGCAGCCGGCTGTTCTTCTTAAAGGCGGCTCTTCATTAGAGCGTCTGCCGGATGGCTTTATCATCACGCTCACTCAGTCCGCTCCAGGCGCCGACATCGACATCAGCGGTCCTGAGTTCAACTTCGTGCGATCCATACGGGTTTATGACGTCTCCTACGCCCGCCAGCACGAGAGCGGGCGTGATGGAGACTGTAACCGCTCTTTCTCGATGCGAATTGGCACTTACGGCACGCAAGGCGACTTCCGCTGGTCGCGCGGCTCCAGCCGCAGCCAGTTGCCGGAAGCGCATGTCGGGCTCGAGCGATATGGTGAGCATTGTCCTGGCGTTTTCCACCGGTCAGTCTTCGTGGACTGGCGTGATTATGAAGGAAACTATGGCTTCGAGCAGGTGAACTACTGACGCCTCTTGTGGCCAAACATAGAGCGTACCGCAATATATTGAAGAATTCGGTACATCAGGAACACAAAACTCGGTATAACGGGAACGAAAGAGATTCGGTACATCAGGAACAATCGTGTCAGGCAAACAGGTAGACCTCTTCTTGGACCAGCTCGCTGACGCCCCGGTCAAAGACGAGCGTGCCTTGATGGAGTTCCCGTTTTTCTCCCTTCAGAAGCGCCCGCGGATGACCCCCTTCGTCTTTGACGACGGCACGGTGAAGATCGAGATCCAGCCTGGGCACAAGGGTATCGCCACGATCTGGGACAAGGACATCCTGATCTACCTCACATCACTAGTGAATGAGCGAATCGAACGCGGGCAGTTTGATGCGGACGCCCCGGTGAGCGTGCAGGACCGCACGATCAAGTTCTCCGCCTATGACTTCCTCAAGGTGACCGGACGCAGTTCCGGCAAACGCGCTTACGAGCTCTTCCTCGACGCATTGGATCGGCTGCGCTCAACCAACATCCTGACAAACATCACCGCTGGCGACGAACGCGAGCGGCGCGGATTTGGCTGGATCGAGGATTGGCGTGTAATCGAACGCACCAATCGTAACGGTCAACGCGTCATGGGAGCTGTCGAAGTCACGATGAACCGTTGGATGTTCAACGCTATCGTCAAGGACCGCCGTGTCCTGACGATTAATCGGGACTACTTCCGGCTCTCAAAAGGTCTTGAGCGTCGTCTCTACGAGCTGGCCCGCAAGCATGTTGGCCGCCAGCCAGAATGGTATATCGGGATCAAACGCCTGGCCGAGAAGTGCGGGTCGATCGATACCGAGCGCAAGTTCAAGTTCCGGATCAACGAGATATGTGAGGCGGGCACCATTCCCGACTACCATGTGGAGATCGTTGATCCTGCCGAGGTGTCAACCCCGTTCAAAACGAAGGGAAAACAGGCACTTGTAAGGTTTCAGCCGAAATTTGACGACCTCACTGTTCCCGATGTACCGAATCTGTCGGACCTGACCGTCTCCCACTCCGTTCTGACCGAGATCAAGCACGCCAACCCAGAATACGACATCCTGTATATCCTCGATGCCTGGCGGGAATGGGCTGCAAAGAAGGACGATCCCGTGAAAAGCGCCAACGCCGCCTTCCGCGCCTTCGCCAAGAAGTATATCGAAGCCAACCCGATCTGGTGACTCGGTACATCGGGAACATAACTTCGGTACATCAGGAACACTAGACTCGGTACAACAGGAACACATCCTCGGTATATCGGGAACGGATGTTCGGTACATCAGGAACGCAAAACGACGCCAGAAGACTGATTTCCCTGAGTCTTTTCAGTGCCCTAACCACATAACAAACCTAACCAAATTTCTAACAGAAATAACCAGAGCGGGAGAGACCTCTGGCGACAGCTCCCTATGACTCCCCTCGGACATGCTTAGAAGCTGGTGCTTGACGCGACCGTTGGCACCCAAGAACCTACTTTGATGCGGTTTTGGCCAGTCATTCCGCATTTTGACCATTGGCGAAACCCAAACCCGCCTCATTACAGATCAAATCACGTGTTCCTGATATACCGAATCGCCTTATTTCCAAGGATGAGGCGGAGAATGAGCAAGCTTTCCCTGGTCCCCTTGGGGTTCGCGCTCGCGCGATACGCCACTGCAGGGACGTTGCTTTAGAACCCGCTGGGTTCTCGCGCAGGCAACCCTAATAGACAGGACCCGTGTCCTCGCGCCCCAGGCGCTGCGGGCCGCGCCACGTCCCATCGATTGGGGTGTGCCTTTGCTCACTCCGGCACTTCGCCAGTGGGTCAGGTTTTTGAGACGACGCCCCTCAGGGGCTGCTCTCAAAACCAGACACCAAGGAGCAAACTGATGTGTGCCACACCTGAGACCCCTACACCCGACGCCGTCAAGATCGCGGAACAGAACGATCGTTTCCGGACAACATGGGGCGCGGACTTCACCGTGCCCGGTCAGAATGTGATGACGCGCGGTGTGGCAGACCTTTCGCCTGCGGCTAAGGCGATCATCATGGCACGCGTTCAAGGCTTTGACACCTTCACCGAGGACAACGATCCCTACGGCGATCACAGTTTCGGGGCGTTCGATATCGAGAAGGCGGGCGACAGCCATCGCATCTTCTGGAAGATCGATCTCTACGACACCGACTATACCATGGGCAGCGACGATCCAACGAACCTCGATGTGACCCGCCGCGTCCTGACGATCCTTCACGCCTCCGAATACTGAGCCGCCTGACCGACCCCGGAACAGGCCCCCAACACCGCCCGGGAAAGGAGGTGATCCACCCCGTTTGAAACAGCGGGCGGCGGGCAAAGGCTCCCTGCCCGACCACCCAATATCATTCAAAATCAAAGGACAAAGCCATGACTAATCAATCAACCATCCCGAACGACGCGACTATTATCTATGCATCGCTCGACCAGCTCTACCTGCACGACCTCAATCCCCGCCAAAATGTGGCGCAGGAGGAGGTGGAAACACTGGCAGACAGCATCAAGACCTGCGGACTTCTGCAGAACCTTGGCGGCATTCAGGACGATGACGGCAAGATCGGTATCGTATCCGGCGGTCGTCGTCTCAGGGCCTTGGCCCATCTTGCGGAGACCCATCCCGATTTCGAGGGCGCATCTTCAATCCCCGTTCTTTTGGCACGTGATCTGGAGCAGGCCGAATTCTGGGCCAATGCGGAAAACACGGCCCGTGAGGCGCTTGATCCGGCAGATGAGATCCGAGCCTACGGACGGATGGCCGCAACCAATGCCGACGCCGAGGCGATTGCGAGCGCCTTCGGTGTGACCGTCGCCCATGTCAAAGGCCGCCTGAAACTCGCCAATCTGCCCGATGCTGCCCTTGATGCGTTGAAGGCCAAGACCATCAATCTCTCGGCCGCGCAGAAGATGACGACCGCTCAGGACGAGAAGCTGGTCCTTGAGGCGCTGCAGGCCATTGCCGAAGGCCGCCTCTCCAATGTGAGCCAGTTGGACCACTTCCTGCATCCGAAAGCAGCCAAAGCCACGGACCGCCGCGCGGTGTTTGTCGGTGTGGCGGCCTACGAGGCCGGTGGCGGCAAGATCACGCGTGATCTTTTCTCCGAGGATGTCTTCTTCGAGGATCAGGACGTCTTGGATGAAGTCTTCGCCGCGCAATTGGCCGAAGCGGCGGAGCAGGTGCGCGTCACCGATGGCTGGGCTTGGGTTGAGACGCACAGCGAGGCCTATCTCGGCTGGAATTTCATCGAAGACAACAAGTTTGCCCGCGTCTATCCGGTCGAAGGTGTTCTCTCCGATGATCAGATGGAGCGCTACGAGGACCTCTGCGAAATGGCCGACAGTGATGTTCTCAATGCGGACGGTGAAGAAGAACTGACAAGCCTTCAGGTCATTTTGGAGGGTACCTTCACAGACGCGCACATAGCCCATGCCGGATGCGTGGTCTATGTCGATCAGAGCGGCGATCTGAAAGTCGAGGCGGGGCTGATCCGACCTGAAGACAAGAAGCCCGCCATTGCGGCGGGCGTGTTGCAGACATCCGCGCATGGGAGCGGTGACGACAAAGCACCGAAGAACCCCTATTCGCAAAAGCTGCGGGATGATCTAGACGCGATCAAGCTGGCCGCGTTGCAAAACGCCATGCTGGATCAACCCGATCTCCTGCTCGATCTGCTGGCCTTCCAGTTGAGCGGCGCAACCGGGTTTCGCGACGTGTTCGATGTCAGCCTTGGGACACCGAGCAACACACCGTCTGTTGAGGCCGGGTTCGAGATCGACAAGCGTCTGAGCAAACCGGGCGTCAGCCCGGCAGATGCCTGGGGTGTCGATCTCAAGAAAGCCTTCGCCAGCTTCAAGAAGAAAGGGCCGAAACACCGCGCTGCGGAACTGACCCGACATCTGGCGAAACTGCTGACAAGTGGAGATGCCGTCTTCCACGAGGTTCTGTCCGAAAAAGCAGGGGCCGATATCCGCAAAGTCTGGACGCCCACGGCGGAAAACCTTTTCAAGCGCGTGGCAGGACCGATGCTGGAGACCATCTATTGCGACCTCCTCGACCTTGCGCCAACGAGCGCGGAGGCCAAAGCCTTCGCCAAGCTGAAGAAGGCTGAGAAGGCGAAGACGCTGGAAGACCTGTTCTCGGACCAGACCAAGCAGAAACTGCTCGGGGTCACAGCTGCACAGAAGGCCCGGATTGAGGCTTGGGTGCCGGACTATTACGATTGAAGGTGGACACCGGCGAGGGCAGCCTCCCTGCCCTCGCTTCCCAAAGTCCCTCGGTTTGCGCGGCTCCCGGCTCATTGGAGCCAAGAGCCGCGCATTCGACTCGCTCAGGAGACCGACCATGTCAAAGATTGCATCGCAAGCTGCCCGCGTCTGGAAATCGGCACAACTTTACATCGGGTTTCACCGGGACCCGGAGGGCCGACAGCGCAGCGCACCAAAGGTCTGGCCGCCGAAGGATGCTCGGGCGAGCATCCACGCCGATCCGGACATCCAGGAAACCTTCCTGATGCTCAAAAGCGCCGATGGCGATGCCGATCAGGATGTGCAGATCAAGTTACGGCCCGACATGGTGGTGTTGCGCCGGGATTTCGACGGTGCCCGGGAGGGCATCATTGCGGATGCCCGTTCGGTCGCCGTCAAGGTCGGCGGCGTGTCGATCCGGATCAATCATGACGGCTCGATCACACGCGAGGACGGCGACAGCACCACCTGGGTTGAGGCGGATGGCGGTGTCCTGAAGAAGACCGAGTTTGTCGAGGCCGCGGTTTCTTCCGATGGTATGGAGATGACGCGGCGCACACCGGATAATCTGACCGCCATTACACCGCGCGGCTTGTTGTCGAAGGATCGGTAGGTTCCACGCTCACCTCAGTTTTTTCTGGCCCTTCGGCAAAGCCGACCGGGCTCTATGCTGCGCACGAAGCCAGGCACGCTGTCTTCGCCCATGCGGGTGACGATCCCTAGGGCGGGTCTGGCCTGTGCACTCTCTCAAAATCTCGCATGCGTATCAGGGCGTTTCTCTGCCACCCATCTGCATGCCGTCCGTGGTCTGAGCATCCATCGCTGCATGGCGTGCCGGGACGGCCAGCCGGACACGGTCCCTTGGTCGTTCCTGCTCAAATGAGTGACCCGTCTCTCGCGTTTCGAATGTTCACTTCGAAGACCGGTTAAAGCCTCGGCGAATTGCCCGGCCTGCCGCCTTTGACGTGGGTGACAGGTGGTGTCGTGTGACGGTGTTGGCGCATATCGATCTGCCTTGTTTCTTTTCGACTTACGGTTGCGGATCTCGGCTGATCGCGTGCCCGTCGCTTCACTCCGGCAAGCAGAAATACGGTTTCCACCCGCGGGGCGGAGCCTCCGGATTTCGGCTTGCGCGATCTGCCCTGGTCGATCCGCTGGATCACCCGCATCGAAACAAGGAGATCGACAATGTCCAACAAGATGTTCACCCTCACCGTTCCCGTCACCTTCAAGAAAGACGGCAAGGACCAAACCAGCTTCCGCCGCGTCGGCGCGGTCTTCGAAAATACCCGGGAGAATGGCGAGACGGTGCTCTCCATCAAGCTCGACTTCCCGGTTGCGGTCACCGAGCTGGTCGCCTTCCCGCCCAAGGCGGATGGCGATGATGGCCAGGTTACCGAATAAGTCCCCATCGAGCAGAGGGGCGGCAGAGATGCCGCCCTGATTTGCGTCCTTCGATCGGACCGCGTCCAAGCGGCAAGCTCTGTTGCTTGTGTGGATCGGTGTGAGTTGCACGACATTGCGCCCCATGCCGGTCAGGACCGTCCACCGCGCGCAGCGGCACAAAACCTTGCAAACGAACCCGCAAAGTAATACTTTCCTTCTCGAAGGTATTACCGGAGGTGCAGGTGCCCACGACGATCACAACCAAAGGCCAGGTCACGATTCCAAAGCCCGTGCGCGACTTTCTGGGTCTCAAGGCCGGCAGCAAGGTGTCGTTCAACCGCACGAAAGATGGCCGGGTCGAGATTGTGCCGGAAGATGAGCCAGCGGGGGTTTCGCGCTTTGGGGCGCTTCGCGGTCATGCGCGAACAGAGCTCAGTACCGATGAGATCATGGCGCTGACACGGGGCGACGGGTGATCTTCGTCGACACGAACGTCCTTCTTGATGTTGTGACCGATGATGAAAACTTCGCAGAGTGGTCCATTGCACAACTGGAAACAGCTGCGCTTCAAGGGGATCTCCTCATCAATGATTGTGTCTATGCGGAGCTCTCGGTCGGATATCGCGAGAAGGAACGACTTGATGCCTTCATCGAAGCCGCCGGGCTCCGCCACGAGATGATCCCGAGAGATGCGCTGTTCCTGGCGGGGAAGGCCTTTTCCTCCTATCGGCGGTCGAAGGGGACGAAGCAGAACGTGCTGCCGGATTTCTTTATCGGCGCGCATGCCACGGTGCTTTCTTTGCCCCTGCTCACGCGGGATGCACGGCGGTACCGGAGCTATTTTCCGACCTTGGAGCTTATTTGCCCGGAGTAAGGCCGTTGTCTGGGGTCAAATCTAGATACGCAACACGTGGTTTTTCCGCTGCGTTTGGTTCCTACGACTCTTAGCAAACGGGTGTTGGCGAATTTCCGCTATTTTGTTTCGGCTTGATTGCGGGCGTTTCAATATTATAATATTGTTCTGGGGCATATACTCACTCGGGGCGGTCAGCCCCTCACAGGAGACAGTCATGCGCACATTTGCAGAATTTCAGATTCTCGGTCGCGTCGGCAAGGTCAAGGAAGTTGGCAAGACCGTGAGGATCACAATCGCCGCCGAGTACGGGCGCAAGGATGACCGCGGCGATTTCCAGGCAAATCCCTATTGGAACGAGGTCACGATCTTCAATCCGAACGTGATGAAATGGGCGCTCGAAAATGTCGCTCCCGGCGATCTGGTGAATGCCCGTGGGACACTTCGCCAGTCGCAGTGGGAGAACCAGGATGGCGGAACCGAATACGGTGTGACCATGGCCGCCGAGGACTTCGACAATCTCACCCTCGCAGTGAAGAAGTCGATGGAGCGCGCTGCTGCGTAGCGGGAAGGCGCGAAGCTGGTACTGAACAGCGATCTGGCCTTTTTCTTCCCATCCCGCTAAGCTCGATCTATGCAGGACGACTTGAAGAAAGACGGCCATGAGGAGTGCCCGGACGGTGAAGACCGGGACGACGCAATGGAAAGTTTGTCACGGTTTCTACGGCCGCGTATCGCTGAAGCACGTGAGGGCAAATTCTCCAGCAAGACCATCACAGGTATCAAGATGGACGCGCGACGTGCCGCCGGCCTTTGAGTGTCCGCGACCTGACTTCAACTCTGGTCTTTGTGCTTGAGGAGGACGGTCCGGCTCACTCAGCTGGGTTCGATTGCGCCATGCTGGTAGCAGTTGAAAATTTAACCCTTCGATGCTACATAACAGTCAGTAACGGGATGGTCTAACCGTCCGTTCATTGGCGGGCTTCGGCCCGCCTTTGGATTCTAAAGGCCTTCGTGAAACACGTCATATCTGCCTGTTTCACACACTGTTCCGGTGCAGAAATGCAGCTTTTCGAGTAGTACTTCAGCGACGCGTTGGTCGGTCAGCCGCTTCTGTCCGGTTTCGTGCAGGTAGTGGTTCCCAATCGGTCTTGCCGTCAGGTCGGCAATCTGTAGACCGGTCGAGTTGCTCTTCTTATCCATCAATTCTAGGCGGAAGTTCGAGAAGTCGTACTTTGCAAGCGGACCAAGCAGAGAACCCTGTACTGTCACCTGCTGATAGGCACGGCTTAGTGCGGCATCATCGTCCCGGCCACGCATCTCAAAAACGACATGCAGGTCCTTGGTGAGTTCGGCCGGGTCATGGAGCTTCAAGTAATTTTCGATTTGCCGGAAGCCGCGAGATAGGCTGATGTGATAGGGGTCAAAGGATTGGTGGCGTTTCGGTACCTTCGGTTTGTCGATGATGACACAGAAGCACTTCACTTCGGCGTCCTTCATGAGAGCGGTCAACTCGTCCATGAACTCTGCGCGCCGCTCTCCCTTGAGGCGCTCGTACTTTGAGCGCACAGCAGCGTCGCGGATCTTGTCGGTCTTCCGAAGATCCCGTTCGTGAAGCACAATGTTGTCGCTTCCCCAATATTTGAACTTCAGTCGATTAAACCGAGGAATGAGCTCGTTCAGATAATGCTCTTTCTCGAACATGCAGTAATTCACGCAGAGTAAGGGAAACTCCGGTGCGGCCTTCCAATTGGCATCGCCGCTTTCGTCTACATAGACAATGTATTTGCTGAAATCTGACATGAGCTGAACCTATCTCAGGAAAGGTGGTCTCACCAGTCACGTGGTTCCCATCCTCCCGCCGCAGTATGTTTCAGGGGGAGGCGCGGCCTCCCCTCGGACCAGACGCAAAAATGAGGTCTCCCCAACATCGGTCCCGGCTGCGCCGCGCTGCGATGCCGGGCGATCCCCCTCCCCATTTTCGATCTGGTCTCGCCCCCTCCGCACTCGCCGTGAGCAGGTTTGCAGGACAGCCGCGAGAGGCGCGGTGCCTGAAACCCGCGTTCAGGATGAGGAGCGAGAGACATGGCCAAGACCGACATCAAACAGCATGTGACGGACACGATCATTTCCGAGATGGAGAAGGGGACGCCGCCTTGGCGGAAACCGTGGACAGGAGATGCAGCCAGTGGCCTCCCTGCCCTTGCGGCACGATGGCACCGCTTACAGGGGGTGAACATCCTGATGCTCTGGGCCACATCTCACATCAAGGGCTATGCATCGGCCCGGTGGATGACCTATCGCCAAGCCCTCGCGCTCGGAGGATGCGTGCGCAAAGGCGAGAAGGCCACGCGGTCGGTTTTCTACGGGACCTTTGAGAAAGAGATCGACGGCGAAATTGCGCCCCAGACCAGTCGCTATGCCAAGTGCAACAACGTCTTTAACGCCGATCAGATCGAGGGACTACCGGACGACTATTACGTCCGCCCTGCCCCGCCCGGTGATCTTGGCACCGAACCCGTGTCCGAGCTAGAGGCGTTCTTTGCGGCCACGGGCGCGACGATCGTCACAAGCAAGACGCCGAAGGCTTACTACGCACCTGGTCCAGACCATATTCACATGCCCCCGATTGGTACCTTCTTCGATGCGAGCGGGTATTACGGGACTTTGGGACATGAGACCGTTCACTGGACCGGGAGCGCGACACGGCTCGACCGGATCAAGCGTTTCGAGGACCGCGCCGGATACGCGTTCGAGGAACTGGTCGCAGAGATCGGCGCGTGTTTTCTGGGTGTTCAGCTTAGGGTCGCGCCTGCCTTTGATCAAAGTGCCGCGTACATTGAAGGATGGTTGCAAGCGCTGAAATCGGACAAAGGGCTGATCTTCAAGGCTGCGGCCGAAGCGCAGAAGGCCGTGGACTTCATTAATGCGCGTGTCGAGGAGCAACAGAAGGCCGCATAGACGGCCCCTCACCCTTTTTGGTGGCTTTCCATTCTAGTTGACGCGGCAGCGGGCGCATGCCTTCCCCCTGCCCCGCCTGGCGCTTTGCGCGGAGCCACTTGGGCGACCTCCCTACCCGTTTGGCATCTCTTCTGGCGGGATGTCCTCGTATCGCACGTTCAATTTGGGACCGTTGCGCCACATCGGCTCAAGATCGCCGGTGTTCCATTCATAGAGCCAGCCGACATGTGTGCCGGTCTCCTGATCGATGATCTTCTTGATGGGCTGCGCCTCAGATCTTTTATTGTCCGGCATCACTGTCTCTCAAGGTTGGTTGCACAGGCAGTGTTTCCCTTCCCGGCATCACAAATCGTGACAGGGTAAGCTGCTGCTTACCCGCGAGTATGCGCGGAGCTTGAGAGGATGGGGGTGAAACCAAATCGACAAGAGTGGTGCGGGCGGAGGCGCAGCCGACAACACGGTCTTGTCTATTTTGTTTCAGGGGGAAGGAAGCCGAAACTCCTTCCCCCTCGAGACAAAAATCGCGGCGCGGCGATGCCGCGCCTTCAGGAATACTGCTTGCGCAGTTCCTTGATGAGGCTTGTGAGTTCAGACCAGAACACAGGCTCCAACTGGCCCTGAATGACAGCGGCGTCCGAGCGCAGGCGGAGCGGGTCGGCCTGATCCCGCAACTTGTCGAGGACCTGGGCGTCGAGGGTCTTCATGGTCCGGAAGCTCATATTGCTCGGGAGGCGCTCTGCTTCGTCGGGGGCCACGTATTTCGGTCTGAGCTCGAACTTGTCGATGGCGCGCTTGCCAGCAAGGCGGACGACATCGGAGGCCGGTAGACCCGCCGCTTCCAGCGCGTCCAGTCCGGGACCATGGTCTTTCTTTGGGGCGGCGCGCACGTGTACGGCGCGTGTTGCGGGTTTCTTTGGTGCCTTTGGCTTTGGTGCAGGCTTCGATTCGGGAGCTTTTTGGCTTGAGGTTGCTTTCGGTGTGGACGCGGGTTTGGTGGCGGGCGGTTTTGTCTCTGTCTCGCGCTTTAGCGCCGGGGATGGCGTGGCCGCAGGTTTCTCCGCATTAACCGGCTCAGGTTTGGGGGCGGGATCGGCCTGTTTCGGTGTGTCACCGAACTGCTTGCTGTAGACCGGATCGTCGCCGAGGAGTGAGGTGATTTTCTTGCGCGCCATTATTCAGCCTCCAAGACCAATGAGAGGATTTCGCGCGCCTCATCAAGCGCCTCATCGTAAAGACGGGCATGGGTACGCATCAGCGGGTTCGGGTCCTCGGTTCGCCATTTCGAGATTTGATGGAAGAGACCCTCGCGGTCGACATCGGCATGCTGCTTGCGATCCATGAAAAGCTCCTCGATGACCGGGAACTTCGCATTGGCCTCACGCGCCATGGCGCGCATCGCATTCGAGGGGTTCTTGTCGACACGCGACAGAACGACGGTGAGCTTCGGCAAGGCCGAGGGGTCTTCGGCGCGCTCGTAGAGGCCCTGGTACCAATTGTAGGTGTCGGTGGCGATCCGCATGTCGGTGTCCGACAGCATCATCGGCAGGACAATGTGGTCGCTGTGGACGGCCAGTTCGTCGGCCCATTGGCCCCCTGCCCCCATCGTGTCGACGATCACGAAGTCTGCTGTGTCGTTCTCGTAGGCTTCGTCGATGATGGTTTCCAGCTCGGAGGGGCTTTCGATCCCCAAAACCCGGAGGTCCGGAGCTGTCGATGCGACCTCCGGATTTTCGGTGGTGACACTCTCCCACCAGCGGAAGAGCGCTTGCTGCGGGTCGGCATCGATGGCGATGCATCGTTTTCCGTCAGCGATGATGGCGCTCATCAAGGCGCGTGCCAGCGCTGTCTTCCCCGCACCGCCTTTTCGCGTCATGATCGCGATGACCTTCAACTGCTCGTTGGGCATGTTCCTGCATCCTCAAGGGTCTTCTTTATGATTTTGAATACGGTATATGCCAGAGCAGATGTTGCATCAAGGATAACTGATGCCGCATGTGCCATATGCCATAAATGATAGCTGATGTGGCATGGCGGATATCTGAGAAAGGATGCGTGATACGGGATTTATGATTTTGAATGGCCGTTTTGGTGTTTCTGAGCGTGCATATGCGATGTTGCAGCCCTGATATTGCATGTGCCATTTGCCATGAACCGGAAAAGGCCGACCTTTGGTGCCGCCTGGGGCATCGCACATGTCCCGGCAGCCGGTCATGAGTTCTCTTCACGCTTCTTGGCGAAAGATCGCCGCCGAAACTCGCGATATATGATTTGCCATAAATGATAATGCATATCCGATATCACAGATCACATGTGCCATTATATTTGCCTGAATCTTGGCACAAACAGGGCAGCCAATCTGGTCATTACAGTTCAAGCGGCGCGTAGCGCGCGCCAGAGAGGGGCTACAGGCCCATGAGAGCGCTATGATAGGGTAGGGGTGCCAAAACGCATTAAAGGCGCTTAGCGCGCAATTTCTCAAAACTCGTAATCCGGGCGAGCGAGTCCATTGTGACGAAAAGAAGGAGCCTTCACGCTGACGCGTTCGGCTTGAAACGGAATACAGGCCATCTTGTCATTGCTCGATGCGAGGCGAGTATTGACTACAAAACTATAATAACAGAGACTCCAGATGGCCTGTATGAGACTGGCAGGAAATAGGGAGTGTATTTGCAGTATGGCGTCACGGCGCAGATTGACCCCCGCAGAGCGGCAGGAGATCGTTCGCGAGCGCTGTCAGGGCGTGACGCATAGGGCCCTGGCAGAGCGGTTCGGGGTCAGTGAGCGGACCGTCTACTATACGCTCCGCACTGAAAAAGACCGCCAACGGGATACGCGGGTTCGCACCAAGCAGGTCAGCGTCACGCTCACGCCGGAGGAACTTCAGGGCTTCGATCAGGTGCTTGCACGGCATGGCATTGCCAGCAGATCGGCGGGTGTCCGCTGTCTCATCCAATCGGCCAACGGTATCTTTCAGCCGGACCCGCACCTCGCAGAGGAGCTCAGGTCGTTCCGCGCGGCGCTCAATCGTGTCGGCAACAACGTCACCCAGATTGCCAAGCGTCTGAACGAGGCGCGAGCCAAAGGGATCGCGCCGGTCTTCGGCGACCGCAGTCTCGCGCAGTTGCGGCTCTTGTCGGGGTTCGTTCTCGACTTCGCGGACCAGGTCGACGCGCTTTCCCGGCGGCGGGTGAGCCATGTGACGCTTGAAGCCCACAACGCACTGAAGGAGTTCTCCGATGCCCCGGAGTGATGCCGTCACGCTCGTCACCGGCGAAATCTTTCGCGAGGGTTGGAGCCGCATCAGAGGCTCGATGCAAGGCCTTGGGTCGCGGCGGGCGCAGATGGTGCGCGCGGCTTACGGGCACCGGGCGGCCGTCTTCAAACCGATCCGGACCGGCGGGACGCATACAAAGGCCCAGCTTCAGAACCAGTTGGCCTATCTGACGACAAAGTCTTCCCACATCGTTGACAGTCGCGGCGTCCACGATGGCAAGACGCAGCTCTCGGGTGAGGAGATCACCTCCGTGGTTGAGCGGTTTACGTCTCGATGGGATGAGGGGTTCAATCCCAAGCTCGGGCATACAAGCCATCTTCTGATGTCGTTTCCGCGCGGCACCAAGGGTACCCATGTCCGCGACATTGCCAGCGATGTCTGCGAGCGCTTCTTCCAGAACGAGCAGCGCAATTTCGACTACCTGATCGCCGTCCATAAAGACCGTGACCATCCCCACGCCCATGTGGTGATCAATCGCCGGTCGCAGGAAGGCGAGTTCTTCTTTCTCGGACGGGATCACCACTTCAACTACGACGCCTTCCGCCTGGCGATGGTCGAGGAGGCTGAGAAGTACGGGGTCCGTCTCGAGGCGACCCGGCGCGTCGATCGTGGTGAGGTTTATTATCCGCCCCGCACGCGCGAGATCTATGCCGCGAAGGAGGAGGGGCGCGCGGTCCGCCAGCGAGAGCGGCTCGGCGAGGATCTTGACCGCGCCCTCGGTGAGATCGCTGGAAACGCTCAGGTGTATCGATCGCTTGCGGCCGAGGCGACGCCTGAAAATCGTGAAGACATCGAAGCCGCCTTGCTGAAGGCCAGCACGCTCCTGGCGCGGCACGGCACACTCCCGCAAACCGGAGATATCTATATGAGCCAGGACCAGAGTTTCGACGATCTGAACAGTCGCTTCGCCGATGAGATGAACCGCGTTGCAGCCCTGATCCGGCAGGCCCCTGAGGCCGACCGCCCGGCGCTGCAAAAACAGATGGTGGCCGCGCTCAGACCCGTTGCGCATATGCAGCCGCTCGGATTGCGCTCAGGCACACTGACGGAGCGACCGACCGAGACGGGCATCTATTCGGAGGCCAACATCAACGCAGGGCTCATGGAGAAACTGCGGGAGGGGCGTACACGGGCGCAGATCGACACTGCCTTGCGCGGAACCGGGATTTCTTCGGAGGCGGTGATGGCGCGGATCGAGCAGGGGGCCGATACGGCGGCCCTGGAACGGGAGTGGTATGCCGACGATCTTCAGAAAATCGCCGATGCGCAGGACCTAAATCTGGAGCGCCGCGAGGACCTGCGGGTTGCCGTAGACACGCTCGACAAAGTCCATGTGGCTCTCGGGACAGCCCTGGAGCGTGCGGAAGTGCTGCGCCGTGATGGTGTCATTGAAGACGACCGTGCCCCAGACATCCATTACGATGCAGAAAGCGTGGATGACGCCGCGCGCGCGATCCGGCAGGATTTGCGCGGGCAGGGGCTCTCCGAGAGAGACATCGCAGAGCGCGCGGATGAAATCACGATCCGGGCCGAAGCCCGCCTCGAGCAGGAGCAACGGGCCTATCTACGGCGACATCCTGATCTGCCGGCACATCCAAGCGATGTGATCGATGCGCGCGATCCGTTCAATGTCCGCATCATTGATGAGGCGCAAGCGGACCAGGTCGACGCCGACATTGATCGCATCGTTTCGCGGTCTGACGGGGCCGCACAGATCGACGCGGCCGTCGCGGCCGAGATGCGAGCACGCTATCCAGACATGCCGGAGCATCTAGCGCGCGGTCTCGGGGCAACTTATGCGGCCACATTTGCCGCAAGGCGTAGTGAGGTCGAAACGGATGATCGGGACGCGATCGTCGGCGCCACCCATAGATTGCCGTACAACTCCGTTCTTGCGGGCGTTGTCGCGCATGAACGCACAGACAAGATCACTCCACCCTTTACCGATGAAGAGGGCAGGGGGGCCTATCGCGCAGAAGTGGAGCGCCTCCTTGACGATGACAGGATCGCGGCTTTGCGTGACGGGGATGCCGATGCGTTCGATGCGGTGATCGACAACCGGTTGGACCGACTCTACGCCGCGAAAGCCTACCTGCAGTCGGATGAGGCGACCGCAAACAGTGATGCCGTGCGTGAAGTGGTCTCGGAGATTGCCGACGAGGAATATGACGCGCAGCGCCTGAAGAGCCTGCAAAGCCATACCGAAAAAGGCCAGACCCATGGATAGGGGTCGGATCGCGCTCGGTATCTTCCTCCTGACCGTGCTCAGCGCGGGGTTCGGATATGTCTTTGCGAGCGCGTTCCTGACCTTCCGGGACCTTGGATTGCGCGCGGAGATCGATTTTCTCTGGCTCGCCAGAAATTACCTGAGCCTCCGTCAAGTGCGTCCAGACGATTTTCAGCTGGCCAATCTCATCATTGGCGGAACGGCCTTCGCGGGCATGCTTCTGAGTGCGGTTCTGTCCGGCACGGCACTCACAAAGTTCGGCAAGACCCATTGGCAACGAGCTGGGGAGCTGAAGCGTAACGGCTTCTTCACCGCACCGGGCAGCGGGTTCATCCTCGGCAAGATGACTTCACCCAAGCGGCGGGGACGGTACCTGTCCTCGAGCGTCTATCCTCACGTGCTTTGCGTGGCCCCGACGGGGCGTGGGAAGACCACCGGTTTTGTGATCCCGAACCTGCTGACATTCCGCGGCAGCGCTGTGGTTCTCGATGTGAAAGGCGAGAATTTCGAGGCGACGGCCCGATACCGGGCGGCGGAAGGGGATGATGTCTACCGCTTTGCCCCCACCGACTGGAATGATCGCCGGTCGCATCGCTACAATCCGCTCTTGCGGATCGCCGGCCTCCGCGACCCCAACCAGCAGCAGATGGAACTGCAACTCCTCGCAACACTCTTTCTGCAGACGGACAACGACCGGACCTCCGGCCTGCTCAAAGGCGGGATCGATCTCTTTGTTGCGGCGGGTCTGCTCGCATTTGAGCGCAAGCGCCCCACGCTTGGCGAGATCTACCGCATCGCGGCGTCGGGTGGCGACAAGCGCAAGGAGTTCATGAAGCGTCGCGACGAGGTGCAGAACACGGCGGCCAAGCTGATCTTCGAGCGGATGGCATCAACGAACAACGACACGCTGACCTCATATATCTCGCTCCTGATGACCTCCGGCCTCGATCAGTGGAGCAACCCGGCCATAGATGCTGCGACCGCCACGTCGGATTTCGACTTCCGGACCATTCGCAAGAAGCCGTTTTCGGTCTATCTGGTCGTGGCCCCAAACATGGTGCGCCCAATGGCGGCGCTGATCCGGCTGTTCTTCTCCGACCTGATTGCGTCCCTTCAGGATCGGGAACCTGGTCCGGACGAGCCCTGGCCGGTGATGATCATGCTCGATGAGTTCAACCGGCTCGGAAAGATGCCGATTGTGGTCGAGAGTATCGAGACATTGCGTTCCTATCGCGGTCACCTCGCAATCGTGACCCAGACTATCCCCGCGCTCGATGAAATCTACGGCGAGAACACCCGCCGCGCATTGCAGGGGAATGCCGGGATCAAGCTCTATCTCACTCCGTCTGATGAAAAGACTGTCGAGGAGTTGAGTGGCGCGGTCGGCATGACCACCAAACGTGTGGTCACCCGCTCACGCTCCATCGGCCGCAATCCGTTCGAGGGGCGTAGCATGTCCGAGCGCACGGAAGAGACTTCGCTCTTACCCAAGGATGAAGCGCGGCGCATGTCGCTTGATGACATCGTGATGGTCGTGGACGCCCAAATGCCGGTGCGGGCAAAGCGCATTCGGTATTTCGACGACCCGTTCTTCAAGAGCATTCACAAGGCACAGTCGGGCGACCTGCCGTTCCCGGAAGAGGCTCCCGCAGAAGAACCGCGAGACCAGGCGACAAATGTTGGACAGAAGGAACAGGTGGCGACCCCAGCTGAAGAAGATCCGAGCATAGCCGAGGGTGTTAAGGCGCGGTCTTCCCGCAAAACGCCGTCAAAGAGGGTTGAAACAAGCATTGCGGCCGCACAAACCACGGCGTCCACAGGCACGACGCTTGGCACCAGTCGGCGCAAGAAGAGTGCGAAGGCGCTTCGCGAAGTTGGTTTGACGACAGATCAGGCCGAGCTCGACCATACCGTACAGCAGAGTTTCAAGCTGACAGACATGATGGCCGGTGACGAGGAAGAGGCCAAGGCCGCCGTCCAATCAACGATCTCAGCGCTTACGGAAATCGGCGCTGAAGATCCGAAGGGGCAGGGTGGTGGTACAGCGGCGGGCAAAGCAATTGTCGCTGAAGCCGATGTAGAGACCAGTCCAGACGGTGATGGAGATGCCTTTCTGTTAAGCGCGGAAATCGAGGACGGTGACGACATCGGCGAGATGGCGAAACATCGTCTGCGGGATGAAGAGGATGTCGAGGCAGAGTTTAGAGAACAGGTGGTTACACACAAGGTCTAGGCGCTCTTGAAAACAACAGCGGACCTTCAAAGTTCGTTATCGGAAGGTCACGTGTGCGGAAAAGCACCATTTCGCTGCGGCTGCGCCGACGGCGGCTTTCAGTCCTTCGACGAAACCGTCGATTTTGTCACATGCAACTGAACTTTGCCTAGCTGCCAGATAAATCTGCGCTACGGTCCGGCCGACCATGCGCACCGATACAGAGCCGGTGATCCCCCAGAACCTCGATGACGCGACACTTTCCGGCATGGCCCGGATCATCCGCGTCGGCCATCCGCACCAGCTCTTCCCGAAGCTGCGCGAGAATGGTCATGCGCCGGTCCACGGCCGCGAGCTGCTTCCGCGCAATCTCGTGGGCAGGTGCGCAGTCCTTTGACGGGGCTTCGGCCAAGGCTATCAGGTCGGCGATGTCACCCAGACTGAAGCCCAATTCCCTTGCGTGGCGCAGGAAAGCGAGCCGTTCGAGCGCCGCTTCATCGTAGCGCCTCTGCCCGCCTGTCGTACGCGCCGGTGCCGGGATCAGACCCCGGCTTTCGTAGTAGCGGATTGTCGTGACCTTCACGCCCGTCCGGCGCGACATCTGCCCGATCGAGTATTCTTTCATTATTGCCTCTTGAACCTACAGTCGCTGTAGATCGTATCTATCCTGAAACGAAACGAATCAAAAGGAGCCGCCGCTATGGGGCACGGCCACCATCATCACGTTGATCCCGAGGCAGGCGACCGCCGCGTCTTCGCCGCCATCGCGGTCAATATGGGCCTGACGGTCGCGCAGATCGTGGGCGGCATCATTTCCGGTTCGCTGGCGCTTATTGCCGATGCGCTGCACAACTTTTCCGACGCGATTTCACTCATCATCGCGTTCGGCGCGCGCAAGATCGCGCGGAGACCCCGGGATGCCGAAATGACCTTCGGCTATGGTCGGGTCGAGGTGGTGGCCGCCCTCATCAATTATACCACGCTGATCGTGATCGGCCTCTACTTGCTCTACGAAGCCGCGATGCGCTTTGCCGATCCGCAGCCGGTCGAGGGCTGGCTGATCGTCGTCATCGCCGGGATCGCGCTGATCGTGGACGCGGTGACGGCTGCGCTGACCTACGCCATGTCGAAATCCAGCGTGAACATCCGCGCCGCGTTTCTGCACAACGTGGCCGACGCGCTCGGCTCCGTCGCAGTCATTGTCGCTGGCACGCTGATCCTGCTTTACGATTGGCGTCTCATCGACCCGCTCGTGACGGTGCTGATTGCGGGTTACATCCTTTGGCAGTCGTTCCGCGAGATCGGCCCCGTAATCCGTATCCTGATGCTCGGCTCGCCGCCCGAGATCGAGACAGACGCGGTTCTTGATACCGTGCGGGAGATCGACGGCGTGACGGGCATCCACCACGCGCATTTCTGGCAGATGGACGAACACCGTGCAGCCTTGGACGCGCATGTCGTCATTGCCGAGGGCCGCTGGAACGACGCCGACGCAGTGAAAGATAGGATCAAAGCGGCGCTCTCCGACCGCTTCGACATCGAGCACACGACGCTGGAGCTGGAATGCGCGCGCCACGCCTGCTACGACCCGTCCGAGTTCGGCGGACGCGGGCATGGCGAGGAGCGGCACGGATGAGCAACTACTCTGTGTAGCGCTTGCAGTTGTCGAGTCCGGTGGCTGTCGCGGCAAGGAGCCGATCCGCATCTTTGATGAGACCGGCAATCCGTCCGTCAGCAAGCCGATATCGAACGAACCTGCCCTCGCTGCGGCGGCTAACCAGCCCGCAGTCGAGAAGGCAGCGCAGATGGTTCGAGACGTTCGGCTGACCCAACCCAGTATGTCCGACAATTTCCTGCACGTTGCGTTCGCCTGATACCAGCGCATCAAGGATCGCCAGACGGCTGGGATCGCCGAGACCCCGGAAGAGCTTTGCCCGCAGTTCCAAAGCGTCGGCTGCCAAAAGATCGCCTTGCGCGTCGTTCGTCATCATATCATTATCCACTGATACGTCAGCGGCGAACCCTTTCGCTTACCACCTCGAAGAGGATCGCACATGAGCCAGGCCGAGAACAGCACGTTGCCTACGGCATCCTCACCGATCCGGATGCGGGTGCAGGGCATGGACTGCGCCAAGGACGCCGCCGAGATCGAGCGCGCGGCCCGGTCTGCGGGCGTGGCGACCGGCGATGTGAAGGTGTCTGCCGCAACCCACGTCATGACATTGCGGATCGCGGAGGGTGACTTGTCGAAGGTGCGGCCCGCGCTCGATGCGACCGGCTACGGCTTTGAGAAGATCGAAGACGGCGATACATCCTCCGATCCGGCCTACAAGGACCCGAGTTATCGCCGCGCCCTCTGGATCGTGGTCCTGCTCAATCTCGGCTACGGCGTGGTCGAGATGTTCGGCGGGTTCCTGTCCGGGTCGCAGGCTTTGAAGGCGGACGCGCTCGATTTTCTCGGCGACGGGGCGATCACGTTTCTGGGCCTGCTCGCCATCGGCTGGAGGCTGACATGGCGAGCGCGGTCGGCGATGATCCAGGGTGTGTTTCTTGGACTTCTGGGTCTGGGCGTCGTCGGCAGCACGATCTGGCGCGTCTTGAACCAGACGACGCCCGAAGCCGGGTTGATGGGAGCGTTCGCCGTGGGCGCGCTGATCGTGAACATTCTCGCCGTCCTGCCGCTGCTGAAGCACCGAAAGGGTGACGCCAATATGCGCGCGGTTTGGCTGTTCTCCCGCAACGATGCTATCGGCAACGTCGCCGTAGTCATTGCGGCAGGGCTTGTCGCATGGCTCGGTAGCGCCTGGCCCGACCTCATCGTTGCCTTCGCCATTGCAGGGCTGTTCCTGCATTCGTCGTGGGTGATCATCCGGGATGCGAGGAACGACCTGAAGGAGGATCAGAGGGGCTTGCGTTAAAGCAACGACCCTAAATCCGATCCAACACTCGGATAGGCCGCCGTCATTGACTGAAGCTGCTTCGCGGTCAGACCCAGCTTGATCGCCAAGCCGAAGAAGTTGATCAGCTCGCCGTATCCCGGGCCGAACAGATGCGCGCCGAGGATCTTGCCGTTCGACCTGTCCACGAGGATCTTCGCAGCGGCAGAGGTCTCGCCGATCCGATAGTTTGAATACCAACCGCACGTATCGGTGAACCGGACATCTACGTCATGCCCGGCGTCTCTTGCCTCACTTTCCAACATGCCAACACGCGCCACTTCCGGGACGGTGAAGACAGCTGTAGGAATACCGGCATAATCCGGTGCGGTCTGAGTGCCCTTGAGCATGTTTGAGGCCGCGACCTTCCCTTCGATCACGGCGACCGGCGTCAGCGGCATGCCATCGGTGTCCGCGGAATCTCCGGCGGCATAGACCGCGCTGTTTGTCGTGCTTTGCAGATGGGGGGCTACAACGATGCCCGAGTCACTGTAGTCAACACCAGCCGCCTCAAGATTCAGGTCGGCCAGGGCTGCAACCCGGCCCGCGCCATGCACGACCAGATCGGTTTCGATTGTTCGGGTTTCATCGCCTGACTTCACTTCAACACTGAATGCTTCACTGGCTTCCGAGACCGACACGATTTCGGTTTCGCGCATCAGGTCCACGCCGATCCCGCCGCTGCGGTCGATCAGCATTTCGACCAGATCGGGGTCGAAGCCGCGTAAGGGCCGGGCGCCACGATCCACGATGATCGGGTTGGCTCCGGCCCGTGCGGCGATATGCGCAAACTCGAAGGACACGAAGCCGCCACCGATTAAAAGAACCCGTTCGGGAAGGGCCTCAAGGTCGAGGAAATCCGTGCTGTCGATCACGAGATTGGCTCCGGTGAAGCCGAGCGGCACGGGCATGGCCCCGGCGGCCACGAGGAACCGTTCCGACTGATATGTCGTCCCATCAACCTCCAGCGTGTTGTCTCCCGTGAAGCGGGCGGCTCCATGCAGGGTTTCGACGCCGTTGCCCGATAGGCCTTTTTCCATCTTGTCCGGCACCGGGTCGGTGAAGCCACGCTTGTGTGCCATCAGATCGGCCCAGTTGATCGACAGATCACCGGGATCGATCCCCTTGCCCTGCATGAGTCGTACAGCGTCGATGATTTCCGCACCGCGCCGCAGGATTTTCTTCGGATCGCAGCCGCGCAATGCGCAGGTGCCGCCGTAGGGCAGCGCATCGACAATGGCGACACGCCATCCCGCTGCGCCACATTTGTTGGCTGCTGCAACTCCGGCCATACCTGCCCCGATGACGATCAGGTCGTAGTCTTCATTCATTTGCTGGTCCTTGTCCTGATCTTCATCCGGCGCAACAGCTCAGCTTCGCCACGTCCATGTCGAAGGTTTGCGCCGCCAGCTTCAGTCCTTCCACCGTTGTCAGATACGGGAAGATCGTCTCCCCGAGGGCCTTTGTGGTCATGCCGAACTTCAGCGCCATGACGAGGGTCTGGATCGTATCGGACCCCTCCGGTGCGATGATCTGGCCACCAAGTAAACGGTCGGACTTTCTGTCCGCCACCAGCTTGATCAATCCGCGCGTGTCACGTGCGGCCAGCGCACGAGGCACCTGATCAACCGGCACGATAGACGTCTTGACGTCGAAGCCCGCGTCCCGCGCTTGGGCTTCACTGAGACCAGCACCCGCGACTTGAGGGTCGGAAAACACCACCCATGGCATCGCAGCGTTGTCGTAGCGATGATCCTCGCCGAGAACCGCGTTTTTGGCCGCGAGCTTTGCACCATAGGCCGCCATATAGACGAACTGGTCAAGGTTGGTTACATCGCCCGCAGCATAGATGCCGGGCACCGATGTCTGCATGTCGTCGCCGACGACGATGGACCCGCGTGCATCGGTTTCCAAGCCGATTGCGTCCAGGCCCATATCTTCGGTATTTGCCCGCCTGCCAGCGGTTGATACGAGGTGATCCGCCGTCACTTCGACCGGCTTTCCGTCCTGGATCACGCGCAGTGTCACGCCCGCGCCGTCGCGGCGCACATTGTCGTAGCTCAATTCGGTCAGAAGGGTGATCCCTTCGGCCTCGAACGCCTCCGCCAGCGCCTCAGAGACTTCCGGCTCCGCGCCGGGCAGCACATGCGACCGGGCGACGAGCGTGACCTTCACGCCCATGCGGCTCATCATCTGGGCCAGCTCCGCGCCGATGTAGCCCGCGCCGATGAAGATCAGGCTTTTCGGCAGCACTTCGAGTTCCAGAAGGCTGGTGCTGTCGAGCGCGCCGATTTTCTCGATCCCGTCGATGGTCGGCAGGACGGGACGCCCGCCCGTGGCGATAATGATCTTCGGCGCTTTCAGGGTTCGCTCACCAACTGTCACGCCACCTTCGATCAGTCGCGCTGCACCGGCATCGATGTAATCGACACCCTCATATTCCGGCAGAAGGTCGGCGTATTTCTTCTGACGCAGGGTCGCGACCAGATCGTCTTTGGATTGAACGAGCGTCTGCCAGTCATCCACTTGTGCCTGTCCCGACAGGCCGGGGAACCTCTTGGCAGCCCGCGCACCGTGCACAGCCTCTGCCGCGCGGATCATCGCCTTGGAGGGCACGCATCCCACGTTGACGCATGTTCCGCCGATGGTGCCATATCCCACGAGGGCGACACGCTTTCCGGCATCCGCGCCTGTAATTGCGGCGGAGAACCCCGCCGACCCCGCCCCGAGGACGATCAGGTCATAGCCGCCTTGGCCGTCGCCGCCTTTGATTAAGTCTTTCATCTCAGCGTACCTCACCTGGTTCGTGATTTCTCGATTTAGCCGCGAGCAGATAGATGACCGCACCGAGGGCGAGCAGCGGTGTCAACATGCCTAGAAGGCCGAAGAACATACCAGTGGCGGTGCAACATCCCATCATCATGAGGGTGATCCTTTCCTTTGCGCGCGGTTCAGGAGAACCGCGTAGAGTGCTGTGGCAGCGAAAACGCCGATTGTGATCCGTATCGCGAACCTGAACTCAAAGAGAATGATCAGGATCGACAGGGCTGCCGCGAGGCCGGTGGCCCAGAGTTTCGGGGCAGGACCCGGTTTGCCAGCGCGAAGCCAAAGGGCCTGTGCCACCACGGCGAGGCTTAAAAAAAGCAGCGGGAACAGCGCGTAATCGAGCCAACCCGTGAGGGCCGACAATCCGACGCCAGCGACGATGACGACCAAAAGCGGCGTAAAGCAGCAGAGCGCGGCGAAGATCGCACCGCCAAGCCCCCATTTCAGCAGGCGGTCGGGATTTCCAGGTGTGTCAGTCAAGGGGCCATCTTTCTTTGTGATGGGTCGGGGCCGGAGGACCGTTTCATGTGTGAACAACGCAGTGCGCGGACGATCAGGTAGGTCAGACCCGCCAAAACCAGCACGGCAATGCCGTTTACCCCGGAAAGCCACGCACCAACCCCGCCGAACAAGGCCGCAAGCACGGCAGTTCCGCCGCCGCAGCAGACGACCGCGACCGGAGCTGATATTCCGAAGGCCAACAGCCCACCCATCAGATTGTCACGCATTGCAGGCGGCTCAGGAGGCTGTGTCGGGCAGCACCTGCGCCGGATAGCCATTGGCTGTCACCGCGCCGATGATGCTTTCGATGGAAGTTTCGGCGTCATCGTAGGTCACGCTGTAAACCCCCTGCCCGTATTCGGGGCCGTCCTCGAATGCGGCGATCTCGACCGACGGAACACCACGCATCGAGCTGGCGACGATGAATGAACAGGACGGGCATGTCAGTTCGCTGACGGCGATCTCGACCTGGCGCTCTTCAGCGAGGGCCGGAGTCGAGAGGGCGGCGATGGTCAGGGCGGATAGTAGAAGATGCTTCATGGTCTTGGTCCTCGTTCAGAATTTCAGGATGAAGGGGGTGATGTAGGGAAAGATCATGGCGACAGCGACAATCGCGGAAGCGGCCCAGAGGGTTGCGCGCATGATGCGGCGGTCGATGGGGCGGGCGCAGGTGCCATCGGCACAGGCCTCGGCATCTACAGGCTTGTAAGCCTTGTAGAAGCCGTATCCCAAAAACGCGGCGCTCAGCGCGAAGGTGTACCATTTGTAGGCATAGAGCGCCCCGAGCTGCGCGATGAACACGCCTGTCACGCCAAAGCTGACCAGCACCAATGGAAGGATGCAGCAAGAAGTCATCGCCAGCGCACCGAGGACGCCGAGGCCGGTCACGCCCCATCCCTTGGTGGTTTCGTCGCCAGTTTTCTGCGACTGAGATTGCGGCAGTTCTGCCAAATGTTGTTCCATCGAATCTTCCTTGAACAGATGTTTCCACCGTTCTAGGGTCTGTAGTTGATACAGGCTCAAGGGGTTTTTCGGCACAATGAGTAACAGAAGCGTGAGATCAATTCGGCGGGGCGATTTGGCCCGCGCAACGGGCTGCAACCTCGAAACCATTCGCTATTACGAAAAGATCGGGATTATGCCGGACCCGCCGCGCAATACGAAGGGCTACCGAAGCTACGATGATGCCCATGTTAGAAGGCTGAAATTCGTCATGCGGTCTCGTGATCTCGGCTTCACGCTCGAAGAGGTTCGCGGACTGCTTGGGCTGGTCGATGAACAGTCCCGGACCTGTGCCGAGGTTCAGGTCATCGCGGAAGATCATCTGACAGACGTTCGAGCCAAGATCGCGGACCTTAAGCGCATTGAGCGTGTCCTGTCGGACACCGTTGCACGATGCACCGGCGACGCTGCCCCGGAATGTGCCGTGATCGACGCGTTACTCGAGGCGTAAATGGGAGCGCCTTTAATCCGTGGCCACTGTGGTTCTAGGAAAGAGCTGCCGTTCGTCATCGCTGCAGCATGAGTTAGAATTGGGCTCTTGGCAGCCATTCGCCGCGAGTTGCTTGGAGGGCTGCTTCGGCGATCAATACGAGAGCATCGCACTCATTTAAGAGCAGTCCAGCCTTTAGCTTTTTTTTGCGTCGGCCAGTCGCTGAGCCCGAGCTTTCTGAGCTTCCATACGCGCCGCTGTTCCCGTTGACTCGGGGACCGAACTGCTTGGAATGGAATTGTTTGCGGGAACCATCGAGCCGCGCGCTGGCATCTTCTGAAAACCCAAAAACTGGCGCGAGCGCAGTGCGGCGTACTCTGGCGCTGTGGCAGTGCCTACCAAGAAACGATTGTATGCTTGCTGGCTTCCCATTGCAGCACGACTGAAGGCGTAGGTCCCGCCCATTCCTGAAGTCAAAGCTGGCATCACGATGTTGCCGGAAATCGCTCTAACGATGAAGGGTGTCGCAACGATGAATCCCTTTGCCATCAGCACCATCATGAAGAAGGGGATTAGAGCTCCAATGTTGGTCGCGCCCTCAGGATCTCCAAGCTCGACAAGGAGCGCTCTCGATACGCCTGTAATCGTTGCAAACACACCGGCTACTACAATCGGGTATATCGAGAACGACACCAAGGCCGACAACCATCTGGCGAAGTAGTCCTTTGTAACGTCGAAAAGGGTGAGGAAGATCATGATCGGCGCGATTCCGATCAGCAGAGCGATCATCAGCCGTGAAGCGACGATTATAAACGCAGCGAGTCCGCCAAGCAGCGAAAGCAGAACAACACCTATGGTGTCCATCAATGCTCCCGCCATCCAGTTCAGTTCCGCTCCTGCGGCATTGAGATAATCGCCTAAGCTGGCAATCAATCGGTCGAATTCTTCTGCAAAAGTACCTGAAGGTCCCGGCGTTCCTCCCCCTACAGATGCCACCAGCGAACCTGCGATGCTGTCGATACCGCTCAAAACGGCAGAGGACAGCGAATTGAATTGAGCCCAGTTCGTCGCAAACACGCCAACTAGTACAATTTTGACGGCTAACCAAAATGCGTTGCGACCGTCCACTGAGCGGTATTGGAAAGCCGCGTTCAGTAGAACGAAAATGACGACGATGGTTGCAGCGACCTGAATGATTGTGCCGGTTGTCGCGGCGACGGCACCGAACTGCGTTTCGGCGGCCGTCTCGAGAAAGCTCTCAGCCGTTTCAACGAAGTATGTAACGACCGACATAATGTGACCTCAGTTCCAATGCCCCTGAGCAACGCAAAGCTCTCTGGCGAGTGTCCGGTTTGTCCTAATCTCGGCTTCGAAATTCTCTGTCGCTTCGTATACATCGTGTCGGTCTTCAAGCCGGGCAAACCGCTCCCGATATTCAGCAAGGACCGCTTCCCAGTCAGGAAACCTGTTGCTGCACGAGCAGTCGTTTCTCGAGGCGATCAAATCGAAAGAATGGGCTCGGTACATTCGCTGGAGCAAGTATGCCCGATGCGCGTCCTTGGGACCCATGTCGGAGATTATAGCCGGTTCTTCCGGCCGATCTTGGCAAAAAGGGAAGGATTCGCTTTCGTCTGCGACCGCTTGTTGAGAGATCGCGCCCACCACCGCGGTAGCTAAAGCAAGAATGACTGCGGAAGCCCATCTCATGCCGCTTGTCCAGACTTATCGCTCTCTTCATCTTTGGAGCGTTTGAGGAAGACAGTAACGACGCTTCGGTAGTTGTCCGAGTTGACCACAGATACGACTTCAAACCCAGCAAGCCCCCATTCTGCAAGCTCGGACTTCATTTGTGCGGTCATACCTTGCTCCGAAAGATCGTAGGTAAGGACTTCGTGTTCAAAGGTCTTCATGTCTCGGTTCCTCCCGTCTGTCCGGGCAAATAGAATTCCGTGATCCCGCGGTCGCCTGCATGGCGCGCGGCATGGATGATCACGTCAATTGAGCTTTCGATGTATTGTACCATGTCGGTGTGGGTCATCGGCACTTCAGTCTTAAGAGCGGCGATCGCTAGGCGTTGAATTGCCAACTGGGGCGTTTCGGCGTGCAAAGTGGTCATGGACCCGCCGTGGCCGGTATTAATCGCCTCCAGGAACGTCATCGCCTCAGATCCCCTGACCTCGCCCAGGACAATGCGATCCGGGCGCATGCGCAACGTCGATGTCAGGAGGGTGTCGGCACTACGTGTTCTCTCTTCCCTGCTGGCGAGAAGGGTCACGACATTTGGTTGCGCGGGGATTAGCTCCGCGGCTTCCTCGATTGTGATAATGCGTTCTTCTGGCGCGACGAATGACAAGATCTTGCGCGCTGCCACAGTCTTGCCAGTCGATGTGCCGCCCGAGACGATCATGTTCAGCTTGTGTGCGACGCAGAAGCGGATCGCGGCATAGATATCGCCGCTTTTGACGACATCTCGGAGTTCCTGGTTTCTGTTTAACCTGTCCGTCTCGAGGCTGCGCTCAGCCCCGAAGAGAAATTTCAGCTCCACGTCGTCGAGAGGCAGGGAGGTGAAAAACCGCAGCGAGATGGACATGCCTTCGGTGACTGCCGGCGGCATGATGACTTGCGCACGGACCGGACGGTCACGGTACTTGATGCTCATAGATACGATCGGTTTGTCTTTGCTGATCGTTGAGTTGGAGGCCGATGCGATCTGGGTTCCAATGTCCTTGATCTCGGTCGGTGTCAGGCTGCTATCCAGACGCGACATGAAGCGGTCACCCTGGAATTCGCCCCAGACGGAGCCGTCAGGGTTGATGCAAATCTCGATGACGTCCTCGCGAGACGCATCGGGGAGCTTGTCGAGCGAGGCTTGGAGGTAGGCGCCTGACATCAGAAGATCTCCAGATCACGGTCCACCATCACAGTGATCCTTGCACCCCGGTCGACGTAGATCACGGGACCGATGGAGAGGTAGTCGTCTATGACACTGTCGGCGCTCTCCGCAAAGTCGTCGCCCACATCTTCGAGGATTTCGGCAGACGTTTCGTCTTCGACCTGCGCCGCAGCGGCGCCGGGTAAAGCCGTGATCAACGAAATGAGGGCAGCCGAGCCGAAACGCTCTTTGAAGCGTGTGTCGACAAACCCTGTAGCGCCAGCGCGCCCGAGTTCATCGCCTCCAAACGAGCTGATGGTGACTGTTTGGTTGGTGGGCAGGATGATCCGATCCCAAGCGATCGTGATGCGGCTTTGGGCGATGTCCGCGCCTGACCGATACCGGCCGATCAGCTTCGATCCTCTCGCGATCAAAACGCGGGACCCGTCGTAGGAGTGCACGTCCTCGGTGATGACCGCGCGGACCTGCCCGGGGAGTTCGCTCGAGATTGCCGTCTCCATTGCGGCCTGGATCATCGTGCCTTGCACAATCGTGTTGCTGGGGTTTGCGATGACCTCGGCTTGGGTGACGGTTGAGGGCAGAGCGCCGTTCAGGACGAAGTCGGTCACGTCTCCGAAGGTCCGTTCCGCCAGCTCGCCTTCGCCGGCGCTGTTGCCGCCAAAAGCGATGGTCGGTGACTTGATCCGCGCTTCCTGAAACGCCGCTTCCTCGTCCCGTCGACGCTGCAACTCAGCCAAGCGTCTTGCTTCTTCCTCGCGTTGCAACCGCAGGCGTTCGGCCTCCAGGAGATCGGCCTCTGACGGTCCAGGCGCAGGGGTGGGGGTCTGCAGTTTTGCAAGGTCGAGGTCCATGCGCAGTTGTTGAAGTTCCCGATCTCGCGCGGCCAGTTCTTCGGCAAACTGGTCCTGCGCGCGTTGTGAGGCTTCCTCCAGCGCGGCAATCTGTGCTGTCAGTGCGTTGATGGCATCCGCGGCTGCGGTGTCTTCTTCAACAACCGGTTCCGGCGCGTTCTGCAGCGCTTCGATCTCGGCACGCAGAGCTGCAAGTTGCTCGAGCAATTCCACATTCGGCTCCGGGTCAGGTTCAGCGACCACAACCTCGGGCTCCGGCGGGGCAGGGGGCACGAAGGGCTCGATCTCCCCGAACCCGTCCCCAGTCATCTGAAACTCTTCTGGTTGCGCGGTCGGGAGCGGGTTTTCTGGTGTTTCTTGCAGAGCTGAGTAAACAAGAAGACCCAGAACCGCGATTGCGCTCGTCCCAAGAAGCGCCACCAGAAGAGAGGGCCTCGATCTCAGTTTGGACGGTTGCGCGCCTTCGAGCGCCGCGAGGCGTTTGCTGAGATCGTCGATATCACTCATGACGTTCCCCCCGCATTCGTTGATTGAATGCAGACGATTTCGTCCCCAAGCCTCAGGACCCATTCGCGCCCGACGCCAGAAACCCGAAGGACGCCGTCCTCGACTTGCGTGCTGTTGACCGTTCGCTCTCGGCCATTGTTGTGCTGGAAGATCGCGGGAACGGGCGCGTTGCGGGGAAATCGGAAAAAGGTGAATGTGCCGTCATCCCACACCGAAGACGGTGTGAAACTCGTTCGATCGCTGGCAGCGTAGTTGTAGTTCGGAGCGCGCTGCGCAACCGCGTTTGTGGGTCGCCGATTGTCGTCGGGATACCGAAACTGGACCACGTAGAATGTGGGCGACGAACTTTCCGTCACGTTGAAGTAGTAGCTGCGGCGGTTGGTATAGACGGTGATGTTGGTGTGAACCCCTCGGGCATTGGGTTTCACCGCAAAGGCCCGTCCGCCTGGCACGCCATCCAGCTGAAACCCTTCGGTGTCGCCAGCGATAATTGAGCGGATGGTCTCGCCTTGTCCAAACTCGACCGTCGTCACATGGGTCAGGCTGACTTTGAGGCGGTAGACCTGCCCGTCCTGGTATGTGGCCACACGGACGCGGTTGTCATTTGGTCCTGACCTTGGAATGGCCTCGGCAAAGGCGATGTTGGCGGCAACTGGCACCATGACAGACAGAAGAGCCGGGAGGATCAAGCGCATGGTCAATTCTCCAGCCTGTCGGAGCGTATGGCGTATTCCGTAACGGTGAAGCCGAAAGGGTTGGTCCAGACATCATCGATGGACCGGCGTTCCTCGGGACGGAACTCGAAGAGCAAGGTGGCGGTGAAGAGACCGGCCTGGATACCCTGAGGCGAGGTCAAACGCTTGCGCAGGCGGACCGTCGCACGATTGCTTCCGATCCGGTTGATGCTGAGAATTTCGACATCGAGGCGGGCATTGGCTCCGTAAACCTGGGGTGGATAAGCATCGGTGTTTGCGCTGTTCCAGATGTTGCGCATGGACACTTCTGCCGCCCCGTCGGAGCGCTCGAGAATGCTGCGGACGCGCACATCATTGTCGAGTTGATTGTAGGTTTCGCGGTCGGTCACGTAGCGAAACACGGCACTTTCGATGATGGCCTGGTTTTCAGTGACGGAGACCGCGCCCACCGAGGCATTGGGAAGCGCCAGACCGGTCTCGGGGTCATAGGGTACGACAACAGGAGCCGGATCGACGTCGAGGATTGAGACGAGCGCGGCCGAAAGACAGCCCAAAACACCGAAGATCAGCCCGGCGAAAGCCAGTCGCTGCCACAACTGCTCCCGGCGGCGCGCCCCGTAGATCAGTTCTTCTTCAACAATTTCGGCTTCGCGCGTCACTGGCCAGCCTTTCCTATCTGGCTTCAAGCTCGGGCAGAGTGAAATCCATGTACCGCTGTTCTTCGGCGATGGTGGCCGCGTCGATGACGCCGGTTTGTCCGGTCCCGACCGTTTGCACGGCTTCGAGTTGCCACATCGCGACCAGCGCGATGGCCAGTTCCGCCGTGACACGCGTGTTGAGATCAACACTGTCCTTCAGCTCTTCCATGTCGCCGATCATGCCAACAAGGCGGTCCACTCGCTGCAGAGACTGGCCCGCCTCTTCGTAAGAGGTCTGGGCTGCGGCAGACATAGCGGCTCCGGTGGTGGCCCGCGTCGCAGTGCGACTCGCCCCTTCACTGCCGCCCGTCGCCATCTCGCGCAGCGTGTCTTCGTCGAACCCGGCTTCGGCCAGGACGCGTGTCATCTGGGTTTCAATCCGGCCTGCGCTGTTGCCGGCGAGCCGGGAAAAGTCGCCTTCGCGGATGGCATCGATGGTTGCCAGGATGTCGCCAAACTCCTGATCAAGAAGCCCGTTCAGCTCGTCCTCCATTTCGGTGCGGATGACAGTGGGAAGCTCCATCAGCCCAGTGAGCGCGGCATAGGTGTCTTGAAGCTGGGCGAGTTGCTCTTGAAGCGTGGCGAATTGCTCGCGCAGCTGGACAAGCTGTTCGTTCTGCAGGACCTCGTCCTCGATCATCTGCCGGAGTTGCTGGATCTCTTGCGCGATGTTTTGAGTGTCGACCGTCGGCACGCCCTGGGCGACCGCCGGAACAGCGAGGAAAGGGGCAGGGGCCGTGGCCATCAAGAGACCCCATGCGGCCAGGCAAAGACTGCGCCGCGCCCAACTGAAACTGCGATGTGTCATTCCAAGTCCTCCAATGTGAAATCCATGAACTGCTGTTCCTCAAGCTGCGCAGAGGCCATGGCGATCTCTGCGGCGCTCAAGGGTCGTGTTCGGGTTGCTTGCAGGCGTGTGCGTGCGGCGATGAGCCGAACAAGTTCAGCGCGCGCGTAGGCGTTCAACGCCATCGACTCCTGCAGGTCCGATGTTGCGCCGATCCGCTCGACGATACCGGCAATCCGCATGGCGGCGGCCTGAATGGAGGCCATCGAATGATTGCCGTAGTTCGCCGCACCCGCGCTCGTCAGAGACAGGTTCGAGTTGGCGAGCAAGGCCGGATCGATGGTGCCAAGCACTTCAGCGCCACCCATGCGGGCGAGATAGGCGTTGTATTTTTGCGGGATGACCGTGACGTAGTGCTGGGTTTCAGTGAACGGCGGCACGCCGCTGTATTCGATGACGCGCCCGGGACCTGCATTGTAGGCGGCAAGCGCATAGATGATGTTGCCGTCAAAGCGCGCCAGTTGTGCCGCAAGATACCGCGCGCCGCCATGCACCTGCAGGTAAGGGTTGTCATAGAATTCCGGATAGATGCCAAGATCGCCGGCCGTGCCCGGCATAATCTGTGTCAGACCGAATGCGCCGACCGGTGAACGTGCGCCGATGGTGAACCGGCTTTCCTGCCAGATCAGTGCCTGCAGCAGGGCACGCCATTGGCGGACGCTCAGTCCCGCGCGGTCAACGCCCCCAAGACCGTGGGTTTCTTGTGCAACGCGAATGATGAGCTGCTCGATATTGAGCGCGGCATCGCCAAACATCTGATCCGCGCCTGGATTGGGATCATCTGCGCCGTAGAGAAAATCCGCAGATTGCTCCGGCGACGTGCCGGCTTCGAGCGCCTCAATGGTGCCCGGAATGCCCTGACCGCCAAAGCTCGTTTGCGCGTCGAGGATCTGTTGCAGCACTCTTAGTTGCTCGCGTTCGATCTCGGCGATCTGCTCCTTGACGGTGAGCTTTTCACGTTGAGCAGCCAAATCACGTTCGCGATGTGCATTTGCCGCCTGGTTGCGCATCGCCAAGCCTGCATCCACGGTTGGCACACCTTGCGCTTGCGCCGTTCCTACGCTGACGCAGACACAGCAGAGATATGTCGCGCATTTGGAGATCACTCGAGCCACCCCGAGCTGAGATTGGCGCCGTCCAACGGCTCAAAGTCGCAGTTCTGTTCAGCAGGTCCTCTTGCCACGAAACTGAAGCAGTTGGCCTCGGACGGTCGGTACTGCTCACAGCCGACGAGGATTGCGAACGGGATCAAGAAGAGAGCGAAAGCTCTCATGGCAGCCTCCAGAAATCGGGACGGGTTCGGTAGTCTTTGCCGACGAGCTGTTCGCCCTTTTCCATCCCGCCGAGGATGGTGAGCAGGGGGCCCAGGGCACTGAGGTCCGTGTCGACAACAACGGAGCCCTGATCATCCCGCACCAATCCAAGACGTGAGTTGCTTCCGGTGTTCAGCAGAACATCGAGTTCCTTGTCGTTGAGATTGAGCATTGCGTAGTCGGACGCATTGGCCCGAATGTTCGGCAGCAGGATTTGTGTCGGAACGGCTTCGATGATGGTTTTGCCGGTCCGTGTCTGTTCCAGCTGGCTGGCGTATTGGGTCATCATCACGACAACCGCGTTCTGCTTTCGCGTGGTGACCAGCCAATTGGACAACCGCTCGGCGAAATAGGGGTTGTCCAAGGCTTTCCAGGCTTCGTCGATGACGATGATTGTGGGTTTGCGATCTTCGATTTTCCGTTCAACCCGCCGAAAGAGGTAGGACAGAACGGCCATTCGCTCCTTCTCGCTTTCGCTGTCGAGGATGCCGGTGAGATCGAAACCGACGATTTCACCTTCGAGAGAGAACGTATCCTTCTGGGTCTGTCCGAAGATCCAGCCGTATCGCCCGGTCTCTGCCCATTCCAGGAACCGCTCGTGTAGGTCGCCGTTGTCATCCGTTGATCCGAAAAGCGATGCGAGATCAGACCAGTTTCGAAGCCCGTCATGGGCCGCGGTCGCGTTTTGACGGACCACTTCCTGAACACGATTGGTTTGGGCTGGTGACAGAGGCTTGTCGGCGCGATGGATCAAGGCCGCCAGCCAATCGGACAACCACGCCTGACCACGCTCATCGATCTCGGTGCGAAGGGGATTGAGCCCGGTCGGCTCGCCTGCCTTCACAGCCGAAAAGCGGCCACCGCTTGCCCGGACCGCCATCTCCATGCCCTGGCGATAATCTAAAACAAAGACACGCGCCCCGATGCGGCGCGCCTGCGTGAGCAGAAAGGCCGACAGAACGGATTTGCCTGATCCGGGACGACCGAGGATGAGAGTGTGCCCGCCGGTTGGCTCTGCGGTCGGTGCGCCCTGTTCATGATAGCTGAAGCGATAGGCGGATTGCTCCGGTGTCGGGAACATCGTGATCGCATGGCCCCAGGGGACCTGATCATTGGTCTTGCCGAGTTGGGTGCGATGAAAAGCAGCAAGGTCGGCAAAGTTCCGGTTCGTGATCGCCGCCTTGCGGCTCCGGGCGGCGGTGTTTCCGGGGTGTTGTGCGAAGAAATGGGTCTTTGCCGCGAAGGCTTCGGTGATCAGATTGACACCTTCGGAGGCCCCGATGTTGCGCACCTCCCCGGCAATGGCGTTGAGTTCTTCGAGCGTGTCACCGAAGACCGTCACGGTCATGTGGTGGTCGCCAAAGCTGAGACGTTTCGATTCCAGATCGTCGAGCGCATCAGCGAGTTGGGCTTCCAATGAGATTGCGCCGTCATCCGCGGCGCGCATCAAACGCCGTTGGCGCTTGATCCTTGAGGCCATAATGTTCGAGTTGATGGGTGTGAACGAATGGGTGACGACCATATCTACCGGCAGGTTCAGGTCATCGAACATCGTGCAGGCTGTCTTCGGAGGATAGGTCTTGATGGCGAATGTGGTCCCGTAGCGCGTCCCGACCGCGCCATCGGAGACCACAAAGGTTGATCCATTGAAGGTGACCCGGCAGTTGGCAACATCATGGGCCACGAAACCGTAATTGGAGGACAGATAGAGCGGCAGTTCCTGGCCGGTGTTCAGGCCGCCAAGGAAGCCCAGAAGTTCACCCGTGCTGGCCTCGAGAAGACGCGGGGACATGTCCGCGAAGGTCGATTTCAGGAAGCCGACAACCTCACTCAGGCGACGCAAGCGTTTCTGCGTCTGGGTCGCTAGAAGTGAGACGGATTTACGTGTCGAGAATGGCAGACGTGACACGAGGGCAGGGCGGTGCACCACCGTCAACGTCAGCGTTTTGTCCCGAAGGCTTCGTTGCTCCAGTGATCTGCACCATGCAGCATCCACGGCCGCAGCAAAGTCATCGCCTTCGATGGGTCGCAGGTGGTGTTCAATCCCCTTGGAGACTTTGTGCACGTAGAATCCGAAATCCGGACCGACCTGGGCGATGATCTGAGCGAATAGCGCACGCGTTTTGTTGAGGTAGGCATCGTCGGTTGTGTTGCTGTTGACGCCTTTCAGTCGGAGGCACTGAAAGAGTTCATTGCCGCGCGTGCGAACGGTCTGGCCATCGACCAGACTCACATAGGGCAGCATATGGGCCAGTTGTCTTTCCCTGCTGGTCCATGTCGGAAGCAGCGTGTCCTGCACTTGGGCATCGTCACGGGGCATAGCTGTCGCCCCCATGTATTCGGCGGTTCGCGGTCGGTGGGGTTTCCTGCAGAGTGGTGGCCACCACGTCGAGAAAATTGGGGTCCCAATCCGCCGCCTTCCAGAGGGCCGGGTAGGCCGCCGCCGCGGCAATGGCGACGGCCCAATGCTGGATCCACAAGAACAGCAAAACAGACCCAAACAGCCAGACCATGGCGTACATAATCGGCAGGCCGATCAATTTGGGAGGACGCACAAGGCCGGTAAAGAGGGGAGACTGTTCCGCTGCCATCTCGGTGATCCTCAGGTGGTCCAGATTGCAGCGACGATGGTCGGCGCAGCGGCGATGCCCGCGATGGCAACAAGGACCCAAAGCGCCTGACGGAAGTCGAGGATGCCGAAGAGCCAGGAGAGAAAGACACCGATCAGGGCGAGGGTGCCAATTACGATGCCAAGTGGGCCGGTGATGGCGTCGACGATCCCCTGAAGGAGGGTCTGGATGGGGGACAGGTCGATACTCTGTGCCAGGGCAGGGGAGGCCATGGCCAACAGCAGCATGGTCAGAGCCAAGGTGGAGGTCAGGTTTGGTTTCACGAGGTCTCTCCTTCAAGCCGGTTGAACACGGCCAGCACGCGGCTGACGTGGTTTTGCGTTTCTCGGTAGGGTGGAATGCCCTCGTGGCGGGCCACGGCTTCGGGTCCGGCGTTGTAAGCGGCGAGGGCGAGGCGGACATCGCCGAAATCCGCCATCATCTGCGCCAGATACCGGGCAGAGCCATCAAGGTTCTCGCGCCAGTCATGGGGATCGACGCCAAGCGCGCGAGCCGTGTCCGGCATCAGTTGACCGAGACCAATGGCTCCGACCCGGCTGCGCGCGGCCGGGTTGTAGGCGCTTTCGATCTCGATATTGGACCGGAAGACCAGCCGCCACTCCGTGACGGTAATCCCTGCGCGCCTCAGGCCGGGGTGGGCGGCATAGCGGAGCGCGGTATCGTCGATCGCTGAGAGGATTTCCGGGGTCGGGGCAAGAGCGCTTCGTCTGACACCGCCGGTTCTGAACCCATCGGCGGGTGCAGTCTCTTCATTCCCAAGGATCGCGAGCTCCTGGCTCGCCGATCCTTGGCCGATCCCGTCGTTGTAGTTGCGCGCGAAGCTGCTTTGCGACGTGGAGGCCCGAAGCGAGCCGTCGCCCTGCATGACGAGAACCATCCCTTCGCTTTGCACGGCGGCAGGTGCCAGGCAGATTGCGAAGACACTAACGATACGACGGGCCAGACGCGTTCTCAGATGGAAGCCTGTGCGATGCGCGCCCGCCCTCGTAAAGCGGGATTGTAATATGCGTGAAGCCACGACTTCCCAGAAACGAGATGAGGCCGTTGGCCGTTTTGAAGGTTCTTGGGACGATCTCAGGGCCATGGGCCGTGTGATGTCTTGCAGGGACAAGGAGTTTTTCGAAGGTTCGCGCCGGATCAACGACACGAATGATCCAGGCACCATACCAGACCGACGACTTTTTCTCGGCTGTTTGGACGCAGACGACTTCTGCGCTGCACGCACTCTCAATGAGTGTCTTGAACAGAGTCTCTGTAACCACATTCGGCACACCTTCGCTTGACTGAGACCCCATGTCTGCGGACGTACCTCTTGGTTTGCAGGCCGGGCCCTGGTGACGGATATGCCTACGATATGAGATTATAATATTGACAGCAATATAATATTGAAATTAGTCTGATCGAGTATCCGGCGAAGACCTAATACACTGGTTTAAATAGCGAAAGTGAGGTCAGTGGCCGTGGGGAAACCACAAACGCTTCTGTTCATCTTTATAGTATCAGCGGTTTTCTGCGGATCTGAGGCGCATGCGATGACCTGCCTGGCACCGCCACGACCGTTCGTTCCGAGCGACCCGGCACAAGCCCGCGAATTCGCGGATATCATCCAGAAGGATTTCGAAACCTACATCGCTGAAATCCAGCGATACTTCCTGTGCCTCGATGAAGAACGCGCCCGCGCCTTCACGGAAGCCCAAGAGGTTAGCCAGGAATACGGTCGCTTCCTCGAGAGCGTGTCCAAGGACCGTTGAACGGCGTCAATCTGTGTCGCCCTGGTGCAGGGTGTGCGTTGACCGTCCGCCTTCTTTGAGGGGGATGTTGGCGTGACTGCATCCAAGATCAGAGAGGAAGGAGATCAACCCGTTGGCGGTTTTGAATTCGCGGATCTGGACTTCGTCTTTGTCGGCTGACGCTCTTGAGAGAACGAGCAAGCGTTCCGATGATCCGTCCTGGCTCACGCCGCGAATGACCCATTTCCCATACCAGACAGCGGCTTTTCGCGTGGCGGACGATGTGCAGATGACTTCTGCATTGAACCCCTCTGCCATCAGGCTTCGCAAACGACCTTCGGTGACCACATTCGGTGCGGTCTTCCCCAGATCAAACGTCATTCCTTCCCCCTTGCCAGCCTCTACCCCTTCGTTTTGAAAAGGTTAGCCGCCACCAGTCACACCAGAGCCGAACAGCGGCGATGTTATGATATCGGCGCGATTCCGCTGATAGCATTAAGCATCATGTTGCCGGGAATCCAATACATATGGGCGTTCGGTGCATGTTGATGCACGTCAACCGAGGCGTCGATCTTGTAGTCTTGCATTGAGATGATGAGGGGGATCGTCACTCCAGGAGTGTAGTGAAGAGCGCTTTTCTCAGTTGATTGCCGACGTCTCTGTTTTGTCGGATCTCGCTGCCCGGGGTGCGAAATTCATCGAACGCACTACCAACGATTTCTTGACTATTTCAAATCATATGATTATGTAGATCGCATCATATGGAGACATCCCATGTTGGAACCCGTCCAATTCGCCCCCGAAAGTGGCACCGTGCAACCCGTTGCCGAGGCTGACAAGATTACGGCTATCGTCAAGGCTGTCGTCCGCGCTGCCGACGCATGGGGACTGTCGAACACTGAGGCGGCGGCACTTTTTGACGTCCCGAGTGCGACCTGGAGCAGGATGAAGGCCGGCACCTACAAAGGCGTGCTCGATCAGGACAAAGTCACGCGGGCCAGCCTTCTGATCGGTCTCTTCAAGGGGCTCCGACTCTTGTTCAATGGCCCGCTGACCTATGGCTGGCCGAAAACCGCGAACACTGGCCCCGGGTTCAATGGCCGGAGCCCGGTTCAGGTCATGTGCGATGGGGGCATTCCGGCGATGATGAAGGTCAGGCAGCACATCGATGCGCTCCGGGGCGGTGTGTGATCCGAGCCGAAGACCTTGACCAAGTCGACTTCACCGATCCGACGACAATCCGCCTGATCTCGACAGCTTATATCGACGAGCCGGCAATGGCACCTCTGGCCGACGATGAGGACGATCTGGCGATCCTTGAAGAGATTGAAGGCCTGACGTCGGCGCGCCGAACTGTCACTCTTCCGGTCCCGGGCGGGCTTGATCCTGCCGAGTTGCTGACCGCAGCGGCCGGGTACGGATGGACCTACATCAATGCCGCGTTCTGCTACACGCGGGCGACAGGCAACAGATTCAACGGTCCGGAACGAGGCGCCTGGTACGCAAGCTATGGAGAGGACGCGATTGAAACAGCGCAAGCCGAAGTGTCCTGGCATCTGACGCGGGAGTTGGAGGCCACGGGTATCTTTGACAACCTGACGGCCTATCGCGAACTGCTGGCTGGTTTCACGACGCGCTTGCATGATCTGACGGACAGGGCAGGGGAGGAGGTCCTGAGCCCGGAACCTCGCATCGCCTATCCTATCGGCCAAACGCTTGCGCAGGACGTGCTGGGTTCAGGCGGCAACGGGCTGCTCTACCCCTCGACACGCCGTGACGGTGGGCGCTGCCTCGTCGCGTTTCGCCCGCACTTGGTCCAGAACGTCCGCCAAGGCGATACGTGGACGCTCGCCTGGAAAGGAGAGGCCATTCCCGAAATCACACGCGTATCTTAGAATTGCCCTCTGCTGATAGAGCGGAGGGCTTAAGGAAAAGCCGCTTCTCTTGTCGTGAAGTCCGCGCCGGGATGCGGCACGCGCTCTCGGGTTAGAGCGTTATCCTGATCAATGCTCCGATTGGCGCCTTGTGCTGGCAAACCATCAATGTCTGGTTGGGCACTCCGGACCTATTATTCTGCTAGGTTCTTGATAACCAAAAAATAGCGCTACACGCATGAAGACGATCTTATTAGTTTCGCATCATGACAGACAAACTCGATTTGCAAACGACCTATCGCACGATTCTTGATTCAGCCCGGGAACGTCGGTTCATAAGCTATGGCGATCTCGCCAAAGCCAACGGGGCGACCTGGAGCAAAGTGCGCCGCGCCATGAATCACCATCTCGGCGATTTGGTAGAGCTCGCGGCCAAGCGTGGCTGGCCCATGCCGAGCGCCATCGTTGTCAACAAAGACAATATCGAAACAGGCTTGCTCGAAGGCGATGCGCGGGATGGCTTTGTAAACGCCGCGAAGATGTACGGCTTTGACGTTTCCAATCCAGCCGAGTTCGTGAAGGAGCAACAACAGGCTCTATTTGAGTGGGCGCCAACCGCGCCGGATGACCTTGGGCTCGAACCGGAGGAAGGGGTAAGGCAAGCCGCGTCCGGTGGTCCGCGTTTTGTGCATTTTTTCGGACCGGTCCTTGATGCCTTGCGCGCGCTCGGGGGTTCCGCCGAGCCCAAGCAAGTCATGGAGCGGGTGAAGGATATCGCCGAGCTGAGCGATGAAGAGCTAAAGGCAACCAATAAGAACGGCCAGTCAAAATATGAAAACCAGATCGGCTGGGCGCGGTTCTACCTCGCCAAGGCCGGGCTCATTGACAACAAGAAACGCGGTATTTGGCAGCTCACGCAAGAAGGCCGGGAGACCTATCTGGACCTGGAAGAGGCCATAGCGCTCTTCCGGGACATCCATGCACGCTACAAGACGGCGGGCGATGACGATGCCGACAATGAGAATGCGCCGGTCGAGGCTGATCCCGGCGATCTCTTCGATGATCCCGACCGGCGCTTCTGGTTTGTGGGTGCGGTCTGGAACGGCACCGACGATCAGACCGAGCGCTTCTACAAGGAAGGCATTTGGCAGAACGGCTACCAGGATAAATTCATCGAGCACGTTGAGCGGATGAAGCCGGGCGATCGCATCGCGATCAAGGCGTCCTTCGTCAAGAAGTACAGCCTCCCTTTCGAGAACCACGAAAAACCCGTCTCGTGCATGCGGATCAAGGCCATCGGCACCATCACCGAAAACTTGGGTGATGGTCGCACCGTCAATGTGGACTGGGAACCACTGGATGAAACCAAAGATTGGTACTTCTATACCTACCGCGTGACGGTCGTTGAAGCCGACGCCTCGGACGAGCTGGCGCGCAGGCTGATCCAGTTCGCATTCGGCGACCACAAACAGGACTATGATTTCTGGCTGCGCGTCCCGTATTTTGCCAAGAAGTACAAGCCGCGCCCGACCTCCGCGACCGAGATCGAACGAGAGGAAGAGGAAGCCGAAGCGGATATCGAAGAGGCGGACATCACGCCCTATGCCATCGCAGACATTCTCGGCGACGGTTGCTTCCTTGCGGAAGACGCCCTGAGCGCAGCGTTGTCACGGCTGGGCGGGAAGAAGAACCTCATACTTCAGGGGCCGCCTGGCACAGGAAAGACCTGGCTCGCCAAGCGGCTGGGCTATGCGCTAATCGGCACCAAAGACCGGGCGGTCATCCGCAAGCGGATGCGCTCGATCCAGTTTCACCAGTCGCTCTCCTATGAGGACTTTGTTCGTGGCTGGCGTCCGGACGGCAACGGTGAGCTCTCTCTCATAGATGGCGTCTTCCTCGAGGCCGTCGAGGCCGCCCGCGCCGAGCCGGATCGTCCCTTTGTTGTCATCATCGAGGAGATCAATCGCGGGAATCCCGCGCAAATCTTCGGCGAGATGTTGACCCTGCTCGAAAAGGATAAACGCAGCGAAGAGGAAGCAATCGAACTCGCCTATCGCCATGAGCGCGGCGAGCGCATCTTCATCCCGCGCAACCTGTTTGTGATCGGCACCATGAATATCGCAGACCGCTCACTCGCCTTGGTCGATCTGGCGCTGAGACGTCGCTTCGCATTCGTCACCCTTGAGACAGCGCTGAATGAGAGCTGGCGCCAGTGGTGCAAAGACCAGGCCGGGATGGATGATGCATCCCTGTCACTGGTCCAGCAGCTCATGACCGAGCTGAACGAAGAGATCGCCGCCGACCGGTCGCTCGGCGCGCAATTCAAGATCGGGCACAGCTACGTGACTCCCGTGCCGGGAGAGCCGATCCCCGATGCCAGGAAATGGTTCCGCGGCATCGTCGAAACCGAGATCGCGCCGCTTCTGGAAGAGTACTGGTTTGACAACCTCGATAAAGCCGCGAGCTCCAAAGCACGGCTTCTCCAAGGCCTATGAGCACTGTCTTGGACAAAGAGCGGGACGAGACCACGGAAGTGCAGCTTGCCTACGACAAGATTCCCGTCCGCAATGTCTGGTTCTTGTTTCTCTATGCTTATGACCTCGCACGCTTTCAGGGGCACTTCGAGGCAGAGATCGAGGACTCGCCGGACTTCAAATCGCTGATTGCGCGTCTTCTCTGTCATGCCGTTGAAACTCGACTGCGCCGGAACCTAAGCTTCGGGTATCGGCGCCGCGAAGATACGCTCAAGCGTGTGCGGGGGCGTATTGATATCCTGCAATCGAAGTCCCACGATCTATTTCGTCGTGGTGAGATCGCGTGCCGGTTTGAGGAGCTGACGATAGATACGCCGCGCAATCGTCTGGTGCGAGCAGCCCTATCGGTGCTCGGCGTACGGCTTGATGATTTTGCGCTTGCTCACAGGACCAAGACACTTGCGGGCGTGCTAGGCAGGGCCGGTGTTTCCGGGACAGTACCGTCCCGCGCTGACATGGCGACAGATCAGATTGGGCGCCATGAGGCCGAAGACAGGCTAATGGTCTCTTTGGCAAGGGCCGTTTTTGACCTCGTGCTGCCAACGGAACAGGAAGGCATAAGATCCCTTCTCAAAGCACAGCGTGACGATACGGAATTCCGGAAGCTGTTCGAAAAGGCGGTTGGCAACTTCTTCGCGTCCGAGCTGGCTCGTGATGAGGGGTGGCGTGTTTACCCGGGCAAACAGTTCAACTGGCCGATCGGTGCGGCTTCAGCCGGCATGCGTATGTTCATGCCCAAGATGGTGACGGACATAATACTGGAAAACGCGATCGAGGACCGGCGCATCATTATCGACACCAAGTTCACGAATATCCTGACAAGCGCGCAATATGGTGACGGGCAGCGGTTCAAGACTGGCCACATTTACCAGCTTTACTCCTATCTCCGCAGCCAGGAGAGAGAAGATGATCCGCGCTCGCTGGGCTCGGAGGGCATGCTGCTATATCCGGCGATCGGCTTAGATGTGGACGAAGCCGCCGCTTTGCAGGGGCATCTTGTGCGGTTCGCAACCATCGACCTGGCTGCGCCCACGTCCACGGTGGTTGAGCGCCTCAGGAATTTGCCAGTCTTTTCAAGCCTCACGTTCTGAACCAACCGTTCGATGCAGCCTTGCTCCGCGGCGGGAGGCAACGAATGATCTTGACAAAAGGCTTGATATGTATAAAAACTATACCCATATAGTAAATATGGCAATCAACGAACCCAAGTGAATCGGTGATGCCGCAAGGAATGGAGTAACGCAGCGATGCGCTGGGGTGTCGAAAAACGGTTGGAATTTATTGAGTTTCGCCTCTTTTGGGAGGGCGGGATCAACCGTGCTGACATCATCGAGCAGTTCGGTGTGTCGGTGCCTCAGGCCTCCAAGGACCTCACACTTTATGAAGAGAAGGCGCCGGGCAACCTCCAATACGACAAAAGCGCGAAGCGCTATCGCGCGTCGCAAGCCTTCAAGCCGGTTTTCCTTGAGCCGGATGCCTCGACCTACCTCGCGCATCTTCGGGCTCTAACGCGCTCCCATGACGGTCCGGAAGAAACCTGGCTCGCTGCCGCGCCTGAATTTGATGCGATGCCAATTCCGCATCGAAGCATCGATGTCCCGGTCCTCCGCGCCGTCTTGGCGGCAATTCGCGAAGGGCAGTCTCTCGAAATCCGTTACCAATCGATGAGCGTGAAGCGGCCTGCGCCCGAGTGGCGACGCATCACGCCGCATTCATTCGGTCATGACGGTCTACGTTGGCACGTGCGTGCCTATTGCTACATCGATCTTAAGTTCAAGGACTTCATCCTGTCTCGGTGTCTCAAGACCAGAAACCCGGCGGCAGCCGGAGCAGGTTCTGCAGATGACCGTCTGTGGCATGACCGGTTCCAAGTTTTGCTCGCGCCCAACCCGGCGCTGAGCGAAAGCCAACAGGCTGTGATTGCCCAAGACTACGCGATGCGTGGCGGGCAGGTGAAGGTGCCGGTTCGCAAGGCCCTCCTTTACTATTTTCAGAAACGGCTGCGCCTTGATGTGGCCGACAAGCTCGATAACCCGCATGAGATTCCGGTGGTAGTGGCCAACCGTGCTGAATTTGATGCCGCGCTCATGGAGGCGATGGCATGAAATCTGTGAACTTCGAAATCCTTCGACAGAACTGGCCTGAGCTTGCGCAGCTCGGGGCGCTGGCCGAGTCTTATGCGCATGCCGACGCGGCAAGCGCGCTCGTCAAGCTGCGTCTGTATGCAGAGAATTTGACCAAGGACATCTATCGCGATCTGAAACTTCCCAAGCCGGAGCAGCCGACCTTCGTTGATCTGCTCAAGAACCATGCGTTCGAGGCGATCACGCCAAAAGTGGTGTTGGATAAGCTCCACGCCCTACGCATGCATGGCAACAAGGCTGCCCATGGGGAGCCCGTTCGTGCGCAGCATGCCCTGTGGCTTCTCAAAGAAGCCCACGATCTCGCGCGCTGGCTTTGCATTCAGTACGGAAAGCAAAAGGCTGATCAGTTACCTGCCTTTGTGCAACCTGCGGCACCGGGCCAGGCAGAGGCGAAGGAAAAGCGCCGCATCCTTGAAAAGCTCGCGGCCCAGGAAGCCCAAATGGATGTGCTTCTTGCCGAGCTCGAAGAAGCACGAGCAACGGCTTTAGAAACGGAGCAGGAAGCCGCAGAGCTGAAGAAATTGGCGGCATCGGCGCAGAGCGCCGCGGATGAACTGCACTTCAGCGAGGCCGAAACGCGTACGCGCCTGATCGATAGCCTTCTGGCGAGCGTTGGCTGGGATGTTGGTGAAGGGCTGAGCAACACAGAACAAGTTGGCAAAGAAGTTGAAGTGGACGGTCAGCCGACCAAGACCGGCATCGGCTATGCCGATTATGTGCTCTGGGATGACAACGGCAATCCTCTAGCCGTTATTGAGGCCAAGAAGACCGCGGCCGATGCGGAAAGCGGGCGCCATCAGGCCAAGCTCTATGCGGATAGCCTGGAGAAGAAGCACAAGCACCGTCCTGTTATCTTCTACACCAACGGGTTTGACATCTGGATTTGGGATGACGCCCAGGACTACCCGCCTCGTAAGCTCTATGGGTTCTATTCCAAGGACAGCTTGCAACACCTCGCGAATTATCAGCGGCAGCAGAAAGAGCCGCTCGATACCATAGAGATTAACGAAACTATCGTTGATCGAATTTACCAGTTTGAGGCCATCAAGCGGGTATCAGAGCGGTTCACGAAGAAGCATCGCAAAGCGCTGGTTGTTCAGGCCACCGGCACCGGCAAGACGCGTGTTGCGATCGCTTTGACAGACTTGCTGATCCGCGCAGGATGGGTGAAGCGAGTGCTGTTCCTGTGCGACCGCAAAGAATTGCGCAAACAGGCCAAGAACGCCTTCAACGATTTCCTCTCTGAGCCGACGCGTATCGTCACTTCGCGGGTAAAATCCAATGCGAGCGAGCGGGTTTTCCTTGCCACCTACCCGGCGATGCAAAAGGTGTTCCAGTCCTTCGATACGGGGTTCTTTGACCTAATTATCGCCGATGAATCCCATCGCAGTATCTACAACGTCTACGGCGACATCTTTCACTACTTCGACTGTCACCAGGTCGGTCTGACGGCGACGCCGGTTCACTTCGTGACCCGCAGCACGTTCAGTTTGTTTGACTGTGAGGGCCAACTGCCCACCTCGAATTATGATTTGAACCTCGCGGTCGAAGAAGGGTACCTAACACCCTTCGAAGTCTTCGAACACACAACTCAGTTTTTACGTGAAGGTATCCGCCTCGACGGTCTGTCTCCGGAACAAATCGAAGAGCTCGAAGAGCAGGGCGAAGATCCGTCGCAATACGACTTTTCGTCCGAGCAGATTGATAAGATCATTTACAATAGGGACACGAACCGCGCCATCCTGCGCAATCTCATGGAAAATGGGTTGCGGGATGCGACCGGCCAAGTCCCGGGAAAGAGCATCATTTTCGCTCGCAACCATCAACACGCCATGCTCATGCGACAGCTCTTCGATGAGATGTATCCGCAATATGCTGGCAAGTTCTGCCAGGTCATCGACAATTATGATCCAAGGGCGGAGCAGCTGATCGATGACTTCAAAGGCGAGGGAACGAACAACGATCTTACGATCGCGATCTCGGTCGATATGCTCGATACCGGGATCGACATCCCTGAAATCCTGAATCTTGTTTTCGCGAAGCCGGTAAAGTCGCCTGTAAAGTTCTGGCAGATGATCGGGCGGGGCACACGTCTGTGCGAGGACCTCTTTGGACCCGGCGAAGATAAGTCGGTCTTTCGCATCTTCGATCATTGGGGCAACTTTGCGCGCTTCGAGATGGGCTACAAACCCGCCGAGCCGACGCAGGCAAAGCCGCTTGCGCAGCTTGTCTTTGAAGAACGTATCAAGCTTGCCGAGACGGCGCTGAACAAGAGTGAGCCCAACATTGCGGAGCAGATCATCGGCCTCATTGCGAAGGACATAGAAGACCTCCCCGAAGAGTCGATCGCGGTGCTTGAGAAGTGGAAAGAAAAGCGCACATTGTCGGAGGCCGGTACGCTGAAGGTCTTTGCTCCGACGACCGTTGCGCGTCTTCGCCAGGAGATCGCACCTCTCATGCAGTGGCGGGATATACGGGGCAAAGGGGATGCGCTGGCTCTTGATCTGTTGATTGCCCGCATGCAAATTGCCGTGCTGCGCGGTGCCGGTGCGCTCGCCGATCTGAAGATCGAACTTCTTGACCGCCTGGGCGTCCTGCAGATGCACCTCAATCCTGTGCGCGAAAAGGCTGATGTCATCAAGCGGGTGAAGTCCGATAGCTTCTGGACGGACGTCAATGTTGCCGATCTCGAAGAAGTGCGCGAACCGCTGCGCGAGATCATGCATCACCGCGCCCGGGGTGGCGCGGGCGGTGTCCCGCCAAAGGTGATCGATGTCACTGAGGATGCGAGCCAGATGCAGCTTGCCCGTCGATCGACCACCTTGAGGACGGTCGATATGAAGGCTTATCAGCAAATCATCGAGGGTGAGCTCAAGAAGCACTTCGAGACGGACCCCGTCCTTAAGAAGATCCGTGCCGGCGAAGCAGTGTCCGACCGCGAAATCGACTCGCTCGTATCGCTCGTTCTAACTCAACACCCAGACGTGCGGCGTGAGCATCTTGAGGAGTTCTTCAGCGAGACTGCAGGACCGCTCTATCTCGCGATCCGGATGATCGTGGGGATGGATCCCGAAGCGGTGCGGGAAAAATTCACCGCCTTCGTCCAGAAGCATCCGAAGCTCAGCGCGAAGCAGACACGCTTCCTTGCGCTGTTGCAGAACCACATCGCACGGTACGGCACAATTGAGATCGAGCGGCTCTACGACGACCCTTTCACAGTGGTCGATGCCGACGGTCCGGACGGCGTGTTCCATGACGAGGCAGACATTGCCGATCTTATCAACATTGTGCGCTCCTTTGGCCCCGAGGTCGACGAGCGCAAAGACGAAAACCCGAATGAGAGGAAACAACAATGATCACGGGTGATCTCAAGCGGCGCGTCGACGCGCTCTGGACGGAATTCTGGCAGGGCGGGATCACCAACCCGCTTTCGGTAATCGAGCAGATCACGTTCCTGATGTACGCGCGCCTCCTCGACATCAATGAGGCGCGGGACGAGAACCGCCAGAAGCGGAGCGGAAAGCCTTTCACGCGCCGCTTCAAGGAAGACGAACAGCACCTGCGCTGGTCGCAGTTCCGGCACCGGGGTCCGACCAGATGCTACCACTCGTGCGCGACGAAGTCTTCCCGCATTTTCGTAGCACCGTTGCCAGCGGCACGGCCTTTGCCGAGTTCATGAAGGACGCGCAGTTGATGATCCAGAAGCCGGGGCTTCTGGTGAAGGCAGTCAACATGATCCACGAGCTGCCGCTGACCGAGGGTGACACCAAGGGCGACCTCTACGAGTACCTGCTCAGCAAGCTGACGACGGCTGGCATCAACGGCCAGTTCCGCACGCCGCGCCACATCATCCGGCTGATGGTCGATCTGCTCGAGCCGAAGCCGACAGATGTTGTCGGCGACCCGTCCTGCGGCACAGGCGGCTTCCTTGTCAGCGTCATGGAATACCTGCTCGAAACCTATACCTCGCCTGAGGCGGTGATTGAGGAGACCGATCCGGACAACGGGAATGTCGAGAAGATCTATATCGGCGACAAGCTCAGCGACGAGGACCGCGCTCATATCCGCAGCAACATGTTCCATGGCTTCGACTTCGACGCGACCATGCTGCGGATCGCGGCGATGAACCTGATGCTGCACGGGGTGGATGATCCAGATATCCACTACCAAGACACGCTCAGCACCGGCTTCACGGACAAGTATCCGAGCCAGGCGACCGAGGGTTTCGACGTGATCCTTGCAAATCCCCCCTTTAAGGGCAGCCTCGACTTCGAGGACGTGCATTCGGGGCTGCTGCGCCAGGTCAAGACGAAGAAGACCGAGCTGCTCTTCCTCGCGCTGATCCTGCGCATGCTGAACACCGGCGGCCGGTCGGCGACGATCGTGCCTGATGGGGTGCTGTTCGGCTCCTCCGGCGCGCACCGTCAACTGCGCCAGCTGCTGGTCGACCAAAACCAGCTGGAAGCCGTGATCTCTCTCCCCAGCGGCGTGTTCAGGCCCTATGCGGGTGTGTCCACCGGCATCCTAGTCTTCACCAAAGGCGGACGCACCGACAACGTTTTCTTCTACGACGTCGAGGCCGATGGTCTCTCGCTCGACGACAAGCGCGATCCGGTGAAAGAGAACGACCTGCCGGATTGTCTTGCCAGCTGGCGCTCCCGCAACCCGGCGAAGGATACGGACAGAACCTCGAAGGCATTCTTTGTATCGGCTACCGAGATCAAGGAAGCTGGCTATGACCTCTCGCTAAGTCGGTACAAGGAGCGCGTCTACGAAGAAGAGGACTACGAGCCCCCCCATGAAATCCTCAGTCGAATGAACCGGCTGAACAATGAAATCGCCGGTGACCTTGCCGAACTTGAGGAGCTGCTTTGATGACCGAAGCGGTAAGCCTCAAAGAAGCTGCTTTCGTGAATCCAAAGGCTCCAAAGGTTGGCGAGATTGATCCAGAGCAACTCTACGATTTTGTCCCCATGCAAGCCGTCCATGAGGATGGGCGTATAGAAGTTACGGAGGCGCGACCTCACCAAGAGGTAGCCAAGGGCTACACGTCTTTTCGATCCGGAGATGTTCTGGTCGCAAAGATCACACCATGCTTTGAGAACGGTAAAATTGCGCTAGCGGAAACGCGAACCGACTTTGCTTTCGGATCAACCGAATTCCATGTGATCCGCAGCAGAGAAAACATTTCCGACCCTCGCTATCTCCTTCATTTTCTTCGCCTTCGTCGAATAAGGTTAGAGGGCGAGGAACGCATGACCGGAAGCGCCGGTCAAAAGCGCGTGCCGCGCAACTTTCTGGAAGATCTGAAAATACCTCTTCCAGAAATTGGTGAACAACGGCGGATTGTAGAGATTCTTGACAAAGCGGACGGCATCCGGCGAAAGCGAGTGCGCCTCCTTGAAGCGGTACGTGACTTTTTAAGGTCGGCTTATGTCCATACCGTTGGGCATCTCAATCCCAACCATAACAAATGGAAGCCATTCAAAATCGATGTGCTTGCCGAAGATCGGAAGGGCGCGATCCGGTCAGGACCGTTTGGCAGTGCGCTTCGCCATGGCGAATTCGTTGATGAGGGCATTGCGGTCCTCGGTATCGACAACGCGGTGCAGAACAAGTTCGCCTGGTCCGAACGACGCTTCATAACGCCGTCCAAGTACGAGGAACTGCGTCGCTACACGGTTTTCCCAGGCGACGTAATAATCACCATAATGGGCACCACCGGTCGCTCCGCAGTCGTGCCAGACGACATACCGGAAGCGATCACGACCAAGCACCTTGCCACGATTACCTGCAACAAGGATTTGATCCACCCGGAAGTCCTCTCCTTTGCGATCCATTCCGATCCGCTTATCATTCGTCAGATCAAGTCCTTCAACAAGGGCGCGATCATGGACGGCCTGAATCTCGGGATCATCCGAAAACTGGAAATCAATTTGCCCCCAATGGCCGAGCAACTCAGATTCGTCGCCATGCTTCAGAAAGCGAGGGCAATTGAAGCCAAATCTCAAACGCCGGATGGCTCCGGGGAAGATCTTTTCGAGTCCTTGTCACAACGTGCCTTCCGCGGCGAACTCTGAGGTGCCGACATGCGTTTGACCCGGATCGAAATTAAGAACTTCAAGGGCATTGGCACGCTCCAAAGTATTGACCTGAAGCCGATCACGCTGCTCTTCGGCCCGAACAGCGCGGGCAAAAGTACGATCCTGCAGGCGCTGCACTACCTGCGCGAAGTAATCGAGCGCAACAACCCCGACCCTGACCAGACGATCGCCGGTGGCCTCACTGACCTCGGTGGCTTTGCCAACCTCGTCCATGGGCATGAGACCGGTCGGTCCATCCACATCAAGGTGCATCTCGATATCGGTGACGATCAGGGCAGCGACCGACTGCCGCTCAATTCTGGCGGCAACTTGTCAGACCCGCAGTTCACAAGCCTGCCGGTGCAATACATCGCGGGTGAAAACACGGAACTGAAAACCTACGCCGTCGTGCAGGAGGTGGGCATCGGCATCGAGGTTGCCCGGAGCGATCTCCTCCAAGGCCCCTATGTCGCGAAGATGTCGGTCGAACACAACGGCGACGAACTGGCCACTCTCCGGTCCCCGCCTCAGGAAGGTCAGGCCGAGCTGATCGATATCAATTGGCAGCACCCGATGCTGGAAAAACTGGTTCATCCGGACGACGAGCCGGAAGACTGGGAAGAAGGGTTACCAACCGCGCTTGGATATGATCCGGAGGCTGAGAAGGGCGACCCGTTTAAGTCGCCGCTCGGCATAGAACTCTATGAGCTTTCCCGTCAGATCGTGGCGGATGCACAAGTCAACGACCGCGTGCGGTTTCGGGTCAAGGTGGATACAGAATTCGGAGCCTTGCCCGATCTGGACCGTCCGCTTGCGCTCGATTTGGTTGAGCTCGACAAGAACTTGATCCGGATGCGTTATGCGCGTGGAGCGTCTGTTCCGCGCCTGTCAGACAGCGACGAACTGCGCGCCGCCGACGAACTCGACCTAGAGACATATCGCCGTGCAGGTTTAAGCGCGCTTCTGGACGAGATGGTTCTTGGCCCTGTCCGAATCTTACGCGACTACCTAAAGTCGCTGACTTATATTGGGCCACTCCGAGAAATTCCTAGTCGAGCATACCGTCCGCGCCTTTCACCTGACGAGTCCCGTTGGGCACAGGGCCTCGCCGCTTGGGATGTGCTGAATTCTCAGACGACCGAACACTTGCTTGAAAGTGTGAATAACTGGCTCTCGTCGGATTTGAAATTGCGTACCGGCTACCAGCTGCAGCAGACGGCTTTCAAACAAGTCCCCAACACCAGCCGGTTTCATCAGCTTTTTCAGCGAGGGATTGGTGAGGACGACCTTGGCGATTTGCAGGAGCTCTACGCGTCGCTAAAGTCCGTCAAGGAGTTTCGACTTCTCGATCTGAACAAAGGGGTGTTGGTTGCTCCGAGCGACGTCGGGGTAGGTATCTCTCAGATGGTGCCTGTCGTTGTTGCGTGCCTGATGGATCCTGAGGGGCTGATAGCGATTGAGCAGCCCGAACTCCATATTCATCCGGCTATCCAAGTTGGGCTAGGCGATCTCTTTATTGAAGCGACGCAGGGTCCGCAGCCGGCAGTTGGGCCTGAGCGCAGCCTTTTGATAGAGACGCATAGCGAACACATCATGCTTCGACTGCTGCGTCGTATCCGTGAGAAAACGGACAATGAGCTGCCGCCCGGTGTAGAAGGGCTCACTCCAGATGATCTTTCAGTAATATACGTTGAAAGCGGCCTCGATGGTGTCAAGTTCCGACCGCTGAGAGTGGATGAAGAAGGAGAGTTCCGCGACCGATGGCCTCATGGCTTCTTCGATGAGCGGGCTGAGGAACTCTTCTAATGCATTATGAATATGCGGTAGAGCCCGCGGCCATTGCAGAAGATTGGAAGACGTGCCGATACCTGGCCGAGCTTTTTGGGTTCGATCGAGGACGTCTCTTGTCGCAGTTTCCGAAAAAGTGGCTTCCTATGGCAATTGAAGCCGCGGCGGACTTGCCGCCCGTGGAAAAAAAGCGTGTCATCGAAAAGTTGCGGCTTTTGAAGGCGCATGCATCTGTGCGGGCCGGTCGGCCCTATGATCCAGACGGTGGCACGTGGCTCGATAATGCCGTGCGAGAACATGCCGCCGCGCCCTTTCGCGCGATTGTGGCGAGAGATACCGTTTCCGGTGTACCAGAAGTGGTCGCAGTGGACGATGTAAGTGAAACACATCCTCTGTTCGAAGTCGTACGAAGCATCAGCGTGCCCCGCGAAGCCGCCTCGATAACAAGTGCTGTCGCTCCCTTGCTGAGTTGCGCGCGCCATGTCTTGTTGGTCGACAAATACTATGACCCATTTAATGCAAAGTATCAGCGCACGCTGCGGGAACTCCTGAACCACATTCGAGGGGCTGAGATAGACTTCCAAATCCACTATTGCGAACACGGACACTGCCCCGACGCCGCCGCTATAGAACGTGAAGCGGTACGAAAATTCGGCGGCGTGATTCCAGTTGGGATGAAGATCAAGGTTTTGCGCTGGAGGCAGAAAACCGGCGGACTGAACTTTCATGCCCGCTATCTACTGACCGACCGAGGCGGGATTGGCATCGACGCCGGTTTCTCATCGGAGGGAGGCGGTGAAAGGACCGATGTTCATCTTCTCGAAGGCCGCTTCACCCTTGATACAATGACGCATTTTGAATCGTCTGCTTCTGTCTTCGAGCGCGTGGGTCCTGTGCTGGAAATTGATGAAAACGGACGAGTGCGGCACTTGTGACAGTGTAAGGCTTTCGAAACTAAACAGAAAGCGTCTCTGCTAGTTCCAGGTAGCGGCAGAACCCGTTTGCCAGTTGCATCTGGCGAGGGGTATTGCAGTCGGCCTCGAACACTTCAGGGGAGGCGATCAGTATGGCGACGCATTGGGCGCGTGAGATCGCAACGTTGAAGCGGTTGGCGCTGTATAGGAATTCCATACCGCGCGGCGCGTCAGCGTAGCTTGACGTTGCCATAGAGTAGATGGCGATCGGCGCTTCCTGCCCCTGGAACTTGTCTACGGTTCCGACCCTGGCGCCAGGCAGACGCTGCTGAATCTCAAATACTTGCGCGTTGTAGGGTGTAATGATCAGGATGTCTTCGATTGTAACAAGATGCTCATCGCCGTCGCGATCGATCCAAGTAGGCTGACTGGCAAGGATGTCGTTTACCAGCTTCCCGGTAGCGTCTGCTTCCTCAATAGAAGAGCTCTGATTGCCGGAATGCTGTACCGGCAGGTAGCGCAGGCCACTGCCGCCGATTGGTCCTTTGGCATTGATCTTTTGCTTCACACAGTCTGGGTTGGCGCCAAGTTTGCCGTCGTAGAACAGTTCAGAGTTGAACGCGCAGATATCGGGATGCAGGCGCCAAGTTTGTTCGAGGAACAAGCCCCCATCTTCCGCGATCGTGTGCTCTTCGCCGAGAATATGCTGCAGCGATGAGGCACCGGTTCCGTCGGGGTGAGAGCCCTGCGTCGGTTGATCGAGTTGCTGCGGATCGCCGAGCAAGATCAAAGTGCGGGCGCTTTGCGACACGGCGATCACATTGGCCAGCGACATCTGTGCGGCTTCGTCAACCACCAGCACATCGATTGTGTCTGCGGCATCGGCGCGAGACCAAAGGAAACTTGTCCCGCCCGCGACATGGGCGCGGTTTGTGGCGAGAGCAGAGAACACATCCTCGTTCTTGCGGGCAAAGACTAGCCGGTCCTGGTCCGGTTCCCGCTCTCCGGGTTTCTGGATACAAGTGAGCGCGATACCCTGCTTGTCCGCAACCTCGACCACCTTGCTGAGCAGATTGCGGATGACCTTGTGTGAGTTTGCTGTGATCCCGACTTTCTTCCCGCGCTCGACAAGACGGCAAATCATGTGGGCACCCGTATGCGTCTTGCCCGTACCGGGCGGACCCTGAATGGGCAGGATTCCATCTTCGAGGAAATCGGCGATCCGCACGCCTGCATCGAGGGGCAGTTCTTCGGTCTGCCGAATGGGCCAAGCTCCAAGGCGTGGGGGCTCACGAAGAAGCAGTGACCGCGCAGCTTGGTAAGGTCCATCGCCAATGACCCCGTGTTCGGCAACATGCTCTCCGATGCGGAAAAGCGCGTCCGCCTGTTCCTTGTGATCGAAATTCTTGAAAGAAAACACACCTGCAGGATGAATACCCGCCGTTTGTTTGGATTTCTTGATGTCGATTGTACGCGCCTCGCTGTCGATCATGACCGCTGTGCCGATGGGGTCGCCGCCCACTTGTCGCAAACCTTCCTCGCCGCGCAGGTCGGTGTCTTGCTGTATAAAATGGTATCGGTCGATCGGTATACCCGTCTTGGTTTGGTCAACTGTCCCGATGAAGCTCAGGCCGGAAAGCGCAACGCGCTCGTCGATCAGCTCGTCGGCAGTAAGATCGGCAAGTCGGAAATACTCCCACCAGGTCGCCTTCTGCTCGCGCCGATGCCAGTCCAGTAGATAGGCCAGAACCCAACGCGCCTGCTGTTCAGCGCTCCGCTCTTCGATGTCGGCGGAAATGTCGCCAGTCAAGCGCTCGATCAGCGCTTGGATAGCCTCCTGGCGCTCCGTTAGCTCTTCGCTGACTTGTTGATTTGAAGGCTCTGGGCGAGGAACGTCTGTCTCTGAAGCGATCAGTTCTTGCCGCTGCTCTTCCAGCCAGTCCCGCAGTGCCATGGTGGAGATGCAGTCATCCTCGTTATAGGACTGCACAGTCGCACGGACTTCGGCGCTGACGGCTTCAATGTCACCGAGTTCAAGTCCGGCTTGAAGGCTTGCCAGTGCCAGGTTGGCGTCGGGCAGGTCCGTATTCCGGACATATCCATAGAGTGGCTCCAGTTTCTTGATCGAATAACTCTCGACGCCAGCGCGCAGCGCATTGCGCACGACAGCGTAGAGATCGACCAGCACATGGCCGCGCAGGATGTCATCGATCTCGGACTCACGGGTGGCGTAGCGACCCATTAGCCGTCTGAGGGCGCCTGACTCATAGGGGGCGTAATGATAGATGTGCAGATCAGGATGGGCCTTCTGCCGCTCCGCAACAAAATCCACAAAACGCTCGAAGATCGCTTTCTCTTGTTCGCGGTCAAAAGCCCAATCGGCTTTGTAGGTCCACGCTCCATTTTCGTCGCGGTAGCTGTAGCCAAAGAGATATTCGAGGCCATGCTCGCCGACAAAGGCATCGCTTT
>NZ_JBVFTR010000002.1:0-62637 GCF_055693285.1 Roseobacter sp. S87 | reverse complement strand
CGCCGGAAGGTTGCCGCAAGCTGTGCCTCTGACTGAGGCGGCAGCGCCACACCGGGGGCCGCCACCGGTGCGGCAGCGGGCAGGACCGGGGCCGCGGCGCGCGCCGGTGCTTTCGGGCGGGCTGGGGCAGATGCGGCGGCGGCCGCCGCCGCCGGCGGAGTGTCACCGACCGTAAAGTAATCCGGCACCTCAAGCGCGCCCTGTCCTGCATCATGCACAAAAAGTCCGCCGGCACCCTGATCTGCCGCAACATCACGCGCCGTCATACCCGCCCGGGCAAAGACATCGCGGACCGGGGTGTTACGGGGCCCCTCGATGATCTGACCGATCAGTTCTGTGCCCCCCTTCTCTGCGATGCGGGCACTGGCCCAGGCCACGACAGCAGTCTCTACAGTGCGGCCCAGAATACGGCAGCTGAGGAGGAAACTGTCGACCCACCATGTCCCGTCGCCGCCCGTGGCCTGCACAGCGGCGTCATCGGGCCAGGCCGCCTTCATCGCACCATCCGGCCGCAGGACCAGCACCCCCATCAGCTCATAGGGGCTGTGGCGGTCGGCAATACCAACGGCAAAGACCTCGCCCCCTTCCTCCAGGATCGCCTGCACCGCACCGGCATCGTGGCGGCGCAGAGTGCTGTTGAACTGGTTGGTTTTGACAAAGAGCTGCAGCACCCGTTTCTGATTGGCGGGCCCGTAGGGTTCAAAGGTCAGCTGCATTCCGAGATCGCGGTAGAAATCCGTGACATTCTCAAAAGACCGGCGTGCCACCTTCTCGCGCGCGCGCACTTTATACTGTGCCGAACGTTTCAGATCGGATCCGGTCAGTTCCAGGCTGTCGAGATAGGGATTGTCGAGCAGCCAGCGTTCCAGGTCCTCAGGGGCCGCCGGGAAATCCGGTACGATACAGTCGGGCAGGTTCCTGCGCACCTTTGCCCGCTCCACCGGGTTGTCGTCGATGAACATGGCATTGGCCGCCCCCAGCCCGACCTCGTCGAGCATATCGGCGATGCCGGTCGCTTTCTCGTTCCAGCTGATCCGGTGGGTGACCAGATCATCGGGGCGCAGGACCATCTCCGGGTGTTCAGCCATCATCTGCAGCGCCAGATCCTCGTCATTCTTGCTGGCCACCGCCAGTGCTGTGCCCCGCTGGTTCAGCGCCAGGAGCGCACGCTGGAACGCCGCATAGGCAGAACCGGGATAGGCACCACCGATGTCGAGCCCCTCCATACCGTCCTCGCCCAGCACCCCACCCCAGAGCGTATTGTCCAGATCCAGTACCAGAATACGCGCCGTCGCCCCGCGCAGCGCCAGCAGCCCGCCCAGCAGACGGCGGGCCAGATGATCAGAGAAATCCGCGCTGAACGGGACACGGCCCATATGCCAGAACTGACCCGGATCCGCAGCGGTCCGGCCAACATCGGCCAGCATGGCGGCACCGTCCAGCAGGTGCACATCGGTCATGTCCTTCAGCGCCGCCGCGATCCGGTCATTGGCCGCGGCAATCAGCGCGGTCAGCCCCTGGTCACTGCGCCCGTCCGCCTGGCCGAGGCTGGAGCGGGTAAGTGCAAAGAGCGACAGGACGAACACCGGCCCCGTCAGCCGGTCCCGCGCGCTGCGGACAAGCTGCAGCAGGGGCGCCAGCGCCTCGTCCAGCCAGGCATCGCGGTCTTCCACGCGCAGGCTGAGCGGGGCGGTATATACCCCGCCCAGCAGATCCTCGGCCCGCTCCGCGATCAGCGTTGCGGTCAGCGGCCCTGACAGTGCCTCTTCCAGCGGGGACGTGCCTGCAGGCTGCAGCAGCATGGTTTGAGCCTGCCCGAAAGGCGGCACATATGTCTCTGTTATGAGACCAAACCGCTCTGACTGAGCTGTGACGCTCATCGCAAGATAGTCCAGATTGGCCGATCCCAGAAGCGCAACTGTGCCCATATCGCGGGGGGCGCCGCGCATCGGCTCTTCCGGTTGCCGGGCAGCGCCCGTCTGTTTCGGGGGCACCTGCACCTCCGGGGCGGTCGCGGGCTGCGGCGCGCCAAAGATCTGAGCGGGGTTGCCCATGGCCGTGGCCCCGTCAGGCACATCCGTCAGCACCAGCGCATTGGCCCCGATTTTGGCATCACGTCCGACATAGACCGCCCCCGCAATGCAGGCCCCGGCCCCGATATCCGCCCCGGCCGCAATGATCGGCAGCTGGTCATTCTGCCCGGTCTGCGCCACACCAAGCGTGGTGTTCTGGCGGATCTGCGCGTCATCGCCGATCGCGCGGGCGCCGAGGCTCATGCCCGAGTGGTGCCAGATCCGCACCCGCCGCCCGAGCTTGACGGTGTACCACAGTGAAATGCCGCAGAACCATTCCACCAGCTTGAACAGGACGCGATAAAGCAGGGTTGCAGGCGCGCGGATGATCCTGGGCTGGCCCATCCGCCAGTTGCCGAACCGGTGTACAAAAACCGCCCAGAAACCCTGTTCGAAAAGCCGGCGCTCATGGGTCGCGAAGTCCTCGGCCACCAGGGCCCAGAAACCGATCCCTTCGGGGTTCTGATTGTGCCGGCCCCGCTCTGCGACAGGCGGGATTCCCATGGCGTCTTCTGCGGCGTGATAGGTGTCGGAGGCTGTGGTCATGGTTTTCTGGTCTCGTCAAACAGGGGGCGCAGCAGCCCCGGAACTTCTGAACTACACACAGATTAAGTCTGTATTACGACCCGCGCCTCTTTGCCCAAAGCAGCGCCGGGGTCGCGGAATCGCCGCCTGCATACGACAGATTTTCCGGGAAATCAGCCCCCGGGCGCCCGCAGGCCCTACCAGTGCCCCGCGCCCTGGCCCCGCCACATGCGCCAGCTGGCCCCCAGCCAGGCCACCAGATCCAGTACCAGCCCCAGCGCCAGCACAACCCGCCCCCGCAAACCGCGCCGCGGCCCGGCCTTCAGACGCTTGGTCAGCAGATCGAACGGCACATAGCCATACGGGCGCACCGGCAGATCCTCCTGCAGGATCCGGCGCAGCCAGCGCGGGTCCTCTGCGGCCTGCATCAGCATCCCGTGCGCAGCCTCTTCGGTCGGCGCATCACGCCTTATCCTGCGGAACAGAGCCGCATTCACCGCCGTCCCGACCACAATCCGGATCTGATGGCGGATCAGTTCCAGCGGGCTGCGAATGGATTCGTAGACATGAAATATCTCCGGGTCCCCGTCGATCCGGTCCGTATCCTCGGGGGCAGACAAAAGCTCTGTCAGGGTCATGGCGCGGATGAACCCGTCCTCTACCGGCAGACCCGCGGGCAGACCGATGCGTCGCGCCGTCTGCCCGCGCAACATAAAAAGCTGCCCGCAGATCGATTTGCGGAAATCCGTCAGCCCGTCCCCGCCCATGGCAATCACGCGCGCCATGGTCCCCACAGGCAGGTCGTCATGCACAACATCCTTGACCGGACGGCTGGAGAAGGCCCGCAGCCCGGGGTCGGCCTGCATCCGCTGCACCATCTGCAGCAGCGCCCGGGGGGCCGGCAGGCGGATATCCCCGTCCATGAACCCCAGCATTTCCGCAGAGGGCCGGGACAGCTCGTGTATATACCGGTGCCCTGTGCGTGATTTGCCGCCCTGCTCCAGATCCAGCACCCGGATCCGGGCCGCCACGGTCTCCGGCAGAGCAGCCAGCGCCTGCTCCGCCGCCCCGACGGTATTGTCGGTGCAGCCGTTGGCCAGCACCAGCATCTGCAGATCGACCTCTGTGGTCTCAAAAATTGTCTGCCGCGCCAGATCAGCGATCAGAGCACCGATCTGCGCCTCTTCGTTATACGCAAAAACACCGATATCGACACAGACCTGCGGCGCACTGCCGCCTGCGGGCACCGTCACGCGGGACACCCCCGGAAAAACCACGTAAGTGACTCATTTCAGACAGTATTCCCTTTATAAAACAAAGCGGTTTCACGGGTGAGACCGCCTTAATAACAATCTTGTAGGTCACTATGCCTCTGAGGATAATCCTGATATAAGCGCCGGAGTCAGAGCTCTGGTTGATTTTTAGTAAGGTTCGGTTTTCATGTCTGCAACTACTCATGTTGATACATCCGCCAAATCCGCCCCCCGGCAGATGCACTGGGGACTGTTCTGGTTTGCGGTGGCCACGCTGGGTGCGGGGTTTTTCTTTATCGATGGTCTGGACGCGCTGCTGGAAGCCTGGCAGCTGCCCGAATACAGCCACGGCCCCCTGATCCCTGTCCTGTCGCTGCTGCTTTTTCTGCGCCAGCTCAAGGAATATCCCATTGATCCCGGCCCCAAGCGCAACCGCTGGGTCGGTGTCACCGTTGTTTTGCTGGCCGTTTTCATTGGTGCGCTGGGAAAACTGGCGAATATCTCTGATATTGTGGCCTATGCGACCATTATCTGGGTCGGTGGCGTGCTGCTGATCAGCTTTGGCTGGGAGACAGGCAAGCATTTCTGGCCACCTGTTCTGCACCTTGTCTACATGCTGCCGCTGCCCGGTGTGGTCTATTACAAACTGTCCTCTGTGCTGCAGCTGATCTCGTCCGAGCTGGGCGTCTGGTTCCTGCAGCTGTTCAGCGTGCCGGTTTTCCTGGATGGCAACATCATCGATCTGGGCGTGCTGAAACTGCATGTGGCCGAGGCCTGTTCCGGGTTGCGCTATCTGTTCCCGATCATGAGCTTTTCCTACATCTTCGCGGTGCTCTACCGCGGTCCGATGTGGCACAAGGCAGTGCTGCTGATCTCGGCGGCACCTATCACTGTGCTGATGAACTCTGTCCGGATCGCCATTGCCGGTGTGCTGGCGGACAAATACGGCATCGAGTGGCTGGAAGGGTTCACCCACTTCTTTGAAGGCTGGGTGATCTTTATCACCTGTATCATCCTGCTGTTCCTGCTGGCGCGTGTGATGCTGTTTTTCCACCCCAGCAAGATGAGCCTGACGGAATCGCTGGATCTGGACACGGATGGTCTGGGGACCCAGGCTATGCGCCTGCGCTTTATCCAGCCCTCCGCGGCGATGATCACAGCTGCGGCCATCATGGTGGCCGGTGCGCTGGCCTGGCAGGCCGTGCCCGACCGCGATACCGGTACGGTGCCGCGCGATACCTTCTCGACCTTCCCCCGTCAGCTGGGCGACTGGCGCCAGAGCGGCCCTGCGGATGTGCTGGGCGCCGGTGTCACCCGGTCGCTGGGCGCGGATGACTACCATTCGATCGTGCTCGTCAAAGAGGGCGCTAAAGCCAGCGTGGGCTTCTTCTCGGCCTGGTATTACGACCAGAGCAAGGGCGGTGTGCACTCGCCGGAAATCTGCCTGCCCGGTGCAGGCTGGGAGATTGCCTGGCTGGAACGGACCGATATCACCGAAGAGATGGGCTCTGACACACCGTTCAATATCAACCGTGCGGTCATCCAGAAGGGCGAGACGCGCATGATGGTCTACTACTGGTTCGAGCAGAAGGGCCGCAAAATTGCCTGGGATTTCGCCGCCAAGTTCTATCTGATGCTGGACGGTATCTCGACCGGACGGACCGATGGTGCGCTGGTCAGGCTGACCACGCTGATCACAGAGGATGAAACGGATGCGGAAGCAGAAGAGCGGCTCAGGGAAGTTCTCAACGAGACGCTGCCGGTACTGCCCCGCTTCATTCCGAACGAGTAAGCCACCGGCGGCCTCTGGACTGTGAAGGACCGCCGGATGGCAGGCACCGATATTTTCTGCACCACCCGCGAACAGGTCGGCTGGGTCCCCATTCATCACATGATCCGACTGGCGGCTCAGGCGTTTGACGCGCGCATTATCAACTTCCGCCGCCACCGCATCAGCCGGATGGCACGCGTCCGCACCGCGCTGACGGGCGCCCCGCGGTCAGGGGCGGATGTGGCCATCTGCATCCTGCGCTCACCACAGGAAATCGACCGGATGCTCCGCTCGGAGGTGATGACAATCCCGTACCGCATCCGCGTGCTGTGGATCATCGACAGTTTCCGCACCCATCATCTGCCGCCAGCCTGGCAGTTGAAATCCTTTGACGTGATCGCGTACTGCCAGCGCTATGACCAGGAGGAATACGAGAGCCGCTTCGGGGACCGTGCGCTCTTTCTGGGCTGGGGCAGTGATGCACTGAATCTGGGCTCAGCAGGGCCAGAGCGCGCCTTTGACATCCTGCGCATCGGGCGCCAGCCCCCGGCCTGGGATGACGACGGGATCACCACGCAAAAGGCCACCGCACAGGGACTGGTGTTTCAGGGACGCCCGCCCGATATCCCCGATCTCAGCCAGCAGCAGCCCGTCCTGCTGCGGGACTACTACGGGCAGAGCCGCTTTGTGATCGCACATTCCAATCTCGCGGCCCCGGAAAGCTATACGCATAAATCCAAGGAATATATTACTGCGCGCTGGACCGATGCGCTGGCCTCGGGCGCGGTTGTCGCCGGTGTGCCGCCCCACAGCGATCTGGGCCTGATCGACTGGCCCGGAGCGCTGCTGCCGTTCGACCGGATCGACCTTGACGCAAATCTGGCGCAGCTGGCCGCGGCCCGGGCGGCCTGGACACCGCAGATGGCGCTGGACAACCACCTCGGCGCCCTCAAACAGCTTGACTGGCGCTGGCGGTTTCATACGCTCAGTAAGCACATCGGTCTGCGCCCGGCTGCCCTCGATGCCGAGATTGACAGGCTGAACAGCCGGATCGCTGCCCTGACCGCGACACAGGAGCCCCTGAGTGCATCATGACCTCTCGTCCACCGCCGCTCATTCACATCGGGTATCATAAGACTGCAACAACTTATCTGCAGAACACTGTCTTTGCCAGCAAAGATCTTTTTTCCGCCCCCTGGGGCACACAGTCCGGGCCCGCCGTGGAGCATTTCGTGCTGGCCCACCCCGAACGCTTTGATCCCGCGCAGATCAGAGCGGATTATTACGCCGGGTATGACAGCGGCGGCCCGGGAGTTCCGGTCATCTCGCATGAGCAGCTTTCAGGGGATCCGATGTATGGTGCCTATTACCTCGACCGGGTGGCCGGGCGGATCAGAGACTGTTTTCCGGAGGCCCGTATTCTGATTGGCGTCCGGGAACAGAAATCCGCGATACTGTCACTCTATTACCAGTACATCCGCCAGGGCGGCACACGACATCTGCAGGACATGCTCGTGGCCTCCCGCGACGGGCCGGGGTTCCGGCCTGTTATCAGGCTGGACCACTTTGAGTATGATCTGACGATTGCCACGTATCAGAGACTGTTTTCCCCGGAAAACGTATGCGCCCTGCCGATGGAACTGCTGTACAGGGCACCAGACGACTATGCCCGGATACTGGGCCGCTTTGCCGGTCTGTCAGAGCCCATGCCCCTGCCCCGCCAGGTGGTCAACGCCGCCCGGACAGCAACCAGCATGCGAGTGGAACGTCTGCTGAACGGATGGATCAACGTGCCGGATCTGCGGGCAGAGACATACAGTGACAACCCGCTGTCTTTCCGGCTCAAGAACCGGGCGCTGCGTTATCTTGACCAGGGGCTGCTGGCGGTGGCCGGCAAGCCGCACCGCAAATACCTGTCTGACACGGTCAGCGCGGTGGTCGGGCCGGCCTTTGCACAGTCCAACCAGCGCCTGAGCGCCCTGACAGGCTATGATCTGGCTGCACTGGGGTATGACTGCGGCGCTGCGGTCAGATCTCAAGACCGGTCAGCGTCCTGACCCGGGCCCGGTCGTCTTCAAAAAGTGCTGCAGCCTCCGCTTCGTCGTAGAAACTGACCTCCGAGGGCCTGCGCAGGACGCGATCGATCAGCACCCGCTGCGCCTGATCCGGCAACAGCCGGCGCAGATTGCGCTGCAGGCCGGGGATTTTCTTTTTGTATGTTTCAAACAGATGGCCCGCGCCGGTCATCTGATAGTTGCTGTTGCGCTTTTCCCCGATGGCGTCAGGATCGACCTGTGGCGGTTCAATCCCCAGAAAACCGCAGGTGCGCGCGAGCACGGTCAGCGGATCGCGGGTCAGTTCGCGAAAGTCGAGAAACAGAAACTGCTCTGGTGCAAAGACCTCCAGGTAGCGCTCGATCTGATCAGCGTAGCGCCCGGTCAGCAGCAGCATCGGATCTTCCTGCATGGCCGCGATCAGCGACTGGGGCGCCTGCACCGCGGGTTTGCTGCGCGCATTGTGCCGCCAGGCAGAGACCGCGCGTTTGACCGGGTCCCGCATGATATAGATCAGCCGGGCGTCGGGCACCGCAGCGCGGATACGGTCCGGCACCGGATCCAGAATACCCGGCGCATCCGGTACCTCCATCTGCGCCCGCGGGCGCAGCACCGTATATGTGGTCGAGGCATCCAGCCGGACCGGCGCGGAGGGATCCGAAAAACAGTCTCTGTAAAAGGCTTCTCCGCGGCTGTGGTTATGGGTCAGATAATGCGGTTCCTTGGGATCGGAGACACAGACCTGCGGGCTGTGATCCAGCAGGGCTGCCAGAAACGTCGTGCCGGATTTCTGGGCACCGATCAGGAATGTATTAGCGGGAAACACGTCAATGCAGGCCTTTTATGGGGCGGGATAGGGGATGGCGGGGCTGTCCTGCGCCGGTGCCTTGCTTAAACGCGCCGGGACAGGTACCGCAAGATAAAATACCAGGCGGTGCGCGCCCGGGCACGGGCAGATCAGGCAGGGACGGTCATGAACATCCTTTTTGTGCAGACAGGTGATTACGCAGAGGCCTGGCACAGTCTGGCACGCGGGGAACCGGAGACCTACCGCGATCAGCAGGCTTCGGTGGCCTACGTGGCCGGGTTGGCGCCGGCGCATCAGGTCACCACGCTCTGTCTGGGGGCAACCGCCTGTGAAGAGACCCTGGCTCCGGGGCTGGCGGCTGTGGGCATGATCCGCGCCCGGACCGGACCGGCAGAGGCCGGCGCGCTGCTGGACCGTCTCAGACCTGACCGTCTGATCCTGCGCTCGCCGTTCCGCGCTGTGCTGACAGAAGCTGCCAGGCGCGGCATTCCCGTTCTGCCGTGTTTTGCCGATCTCTTTCAGCCCGGCGGCCTGCGCCGGAAGGTGCGCCACTGGCAGCTGCGCCGGGCGCTTGCGCAGGCACAGGCCCCCTGTGTGGCCAACCACAGCCTGAACGCCTCACAGTCGCTGGTCAGTGTGCTGGGCCTGTCCGCCGACAGGGTCGTGCCCTGGGACTGGAGTCCGGTGACGGCCGAACCGGACGCCCGGCAGGCGGTTGCCGACCCTGCCCGCCCACAGCTTTTCTATGCCGGGGTGCTGAGCGCGGACAAAGGGGTGGGCGACTGTCTCAGCGCGGTGCAGCTGCTGCACCAGCGCGGCATCATGGCCGGCATGTCCCTGGCCGGCGGCGGTGATCTGCAGCACTGGCAGAAAGAGGCAAGGCGGCTGGGGATTGCAGAACACCTGCGCTTTCTGGGGCTGATCCCCAATACAGAGGTGCGCGCCCGCATGGCCGCCCATGACGCGGTAATCGTGCCCTCACGGCACAGCTATCCTGAAGGTCTGCCCAATACGATCTACGAGGCGCTGGCCTCGCGCAGCCCGCTGATCCTGTCGGACCATCCTGCCTTTGCACGCCGCATCACCCCCGGTCAGGGCGGGCTGGTCTTTGCCGCCTCAGAACCGCAGGCGCTGGCGGATGAGGTGGCGCGCCTGTGCACCGAAGAAGGGCTTTTTGCGCGGCTGTCGGCGGCCGCACCGGACACGCTCAGAGGTCTTACCATCGGGCTGGAATGGTCCGCCCTGGTGGATCTGTTCCTGCAGGACCCGGCAGATGACACAGGCTGGGTCCGGCAGCACGCGTTGTCCGGGCTTACGGCCTGATGCCCGGATCCCGGTCAGCCTGACTGCGGACCCAGCCCAGAAATGCCTTGTCCGCAGACCGCAGCGCCGGCCTGCCACTGTGCTCCCAGAACCGCCGCCAGCGCGCCTCCAGCGCATAGACATCCATCCCCGGCGCCAGCCTCCGGGCCTCCTGCAGCGCGTCCGCAGAGAGCACCGGTGCGGCGGCAAAGCCTGCCTCGATCACCTCTGCCCGGGGATCTGCTGCTTTGACCGGCGCGCGGGGCCGCACGATGATCATGTCACCGGGCACTTCCTCCAGCGTGTAGTCGGGCAGGTTATCCGCCCGGATGATCTCGCGCAGCATGGCGCGGAACACCCGGCGCGGAGAGGCCGAACCGGATTTGCGCAGCAGCACCGTTACCGAAATCTGCCACCGGGCCTGACGGCCGCAGTGTTTGCGCGCCAGCTCATAAAGTCGCCGCTCCAGCGGCTTGCGCAGGCTGAAGTAGTCTCTGTTCAGGGTCAGAACCGACCGCGACAGCACCGCACGATAAAGCCATTCCGACAGGGTGACCGACACGCTGACCATCCGCCCGGCCCGCGTCCGGCGGACGATTTCCCAATTCTCGATCAGACCGAACCCACGCGTCACCTCCACCGGATCCGCCCGGTCACCGGTGGCGATATTGGTTGTGATCCGCGTGCCTGCCAGACGCTCAAAAGCATCGCGCAGACGCCGGTAGCCATCGCCGGAGGTATCGCGGTGCGTGGCACGGAGCAGATCATGTGCCGTCAGTGTCAGGGTCCGGGCCACCGGTTTTCCCGCATTGATCGCCGCCACCAGCTGGCTGATGCAGAAGATCAGAATATCCGCATCAAAGATCGTTGCCCGCCCTCTGACACTGGGCGTCACCGTCACCTCAGTGTCGTTATGCCGGTAGGACAGAATACGCCGGTCCGGCCGGGTGGAGAGCGAAAAGAGCGGATGCTCCATTGAGGCCAGATCATGTTTCGGGCTCGCGCCGAAAAAATCACAGACAAAGAAATCCTCTGTCTGCGCGCAGATACCCTGCCCTTCCTGTGTGGCCATCGGCATGTCCTGTCTTTGCGACCCACAGCCGGGAAAATGCCTGATCCGGAGGGGCCTGATGCTCGTGATGATCCCGTTAGCGGGATTCGGGGTTTCATTAACACTGACTGTAGTTATCCACAGCCGACGCGTCCACCGGACATCGGGGGTTCCGAGTCACACCAACGTGGTCACAGAGTCGCTTCATTTCGTGGTCCCGGAGTCACTCCAGGGTGCAGAATTTCAACCAAACACCTGAAATACATTATACTTTTTACGCAAAGACAGATGCGTAACTATATTTTATAACAATTATTTAACGAACAATTTTCTGAAGCTCCCGCACAAACAGCAACAACACGTATGGCAACCTTCTGATTTTTCTTAGAAAAGAGCTGCGTGATATGTGATTATTGCCATGTAACACCTTTTATGACATTCTGCTGTAAACAGATAACATAAGAGGCGGTCATGAGCAGTACGACCCTTCCTCCTTACTTCAATATCTCGCCGGATCAGGCGATGGAAAGCCTTGAGCCGCCCAGCGGAAGTGCTGATTTCGCACGGATCGCCGAGGCTTGCCGGCAGGGACGCACAGATCTGGTCACCCGCGGGCTGAGTGAAAGCGGAACAAAGGCCCTGCGTCTCTTTTCGACCTGGGAAATTACCAAATATCTCATTCCGGTGGCACCCGCTCATTTCCGGCGGGTGCTGCGCCAGAACCCGGATCTGCCGCAGGGCCGTTCAGAAACCGATGGCGGCGCCAAGTGGTTCGCGCTTGATGAAGTACTGCGGCTGCGGGCGCATTTTGCCGCTGAAGGTTCGAAATCAAAGGACTATGTGCCCTACCGGCCCGACGGTCAGCCCGCCAAGATCGTGGCGGTGGCCAACTTCAAGGGCGGCGTTGGGAAAACCTCGACCTGTGCGCATCTGGCCATGTCCGCAGCGCTCGATGGCTACCGGGTGCTGGTGATTGATCTGGACAGCCAGGGCTCGATGACCTCGGTCTTTGGTGGCACAGTGGCGGATGAATGGCAGACGGTGTTTCCGCTGCTGGCGCGCCACTACGCGCTGGCCCTGCAGCAGGAAAACCAACGCCGTCTGGACCGCGGAGAGGCACCGCAGCCGCTGGATGAGACCCTGACAGAGGCGCTGAGCCTGCGCACCCGTGATGTGGTGCAGTCCACGCACTGGCCCAACATTGATCTGATCGGTGCGCAGCTGAACCTTTACTGGTCGGAATTCCAGATCCCGGTCTGGCGCACCCAGTCGCGGGGCTGGAAGCTCTGGGATGCGCTCGGTGATGTGCTGAGCGCAGATGGCGTGCTGGATGACTACGATCTGGTCTTTCTCGATACGCCCCCGGCGCTGGGGTATCTGACGATCAACGGACTGGCAGCGGCGGATATCCTGCTGGTCCCGCTCGGGGCCTCCTTTCTGGAGTTTGACAGCACTGGGCGGTTCTTTGACATGCTCCATGCCACCTTCCAGTCGATCGAGCAGGGCGAGAACATGGCGGCCCGGGCGCTTGGACGCCCGGAGATGGCCTTTGAGTGGGATGCGGTGCAGGCGGTCATCACACGCTATGACGGCAGCCAGCAGGCGGAAATGGCGGGTCTGATGCAGGCCTATCTGGGCCGGACACTGCAGCCCTACCGTCAGGACTTCACCGCACTCATCGGCCAGGCTGGCGAGAGCGTCAACGGCATCTACGAGGCGGATTACCGGGATTTCAACCGGGATACCTATGCCCGGGGCCGGGCTACATTCGATGAAACCTATGCCACCTTCAAAACACTGCTGCTGGGGATCTGGCGGCGGGCGGAGACGGCGACCGGTCAGGCGGCGGAATGACCTGTCGTCTGCCGCCCCCTCCTGCCCTGACATGTTCCGAAAGGAGGCCATGATGGCCAAACGCAAACGACTGACCCCTGCAACCGGCCTGTCAGAGTCTGTTTTGCCCGAAACAGAGACACATACCGGAGCTGGTTTCGGGCCCCGGCCCGGAGCGCGGGCACCGATTGCCGATGTGGCCGGGCAGGCTGCCGCCCAGGCGGCGCTGGAAACCCTTGCCGATGAGGTGGCACGCAACCGGCGTGAGGGCCGTGTGGTGCAGTCCCTGCCGCTGCAGTCGGTGGTTGAGGATCATATGGTGCGTGACCGCATGTCCCAGGATGCCGGTGATCAGGCGGTGCTGGAGGCCAGTCTGCGCGCCCGGGGCCAGCAGACCCCGATCGAGGTGGTAGAGATCGCAGAGGGCCGCTATGGGCTGATTTCGGGCTGGCGGCGTCTGCATGCCCTGCGCCGCCTGCATGCGGAAACCGGCGAGGCGCGGTTTGCTGTGGTTCAGGCTCTGATCAAGCCGGTTGAAACGGTGTCCGACGGCTATGTGGCGATGGTCGAGGAAAACGAGATCCGCGCCAATCTGTCTTTTTATGAACGCGCCCGCCTCGCCTGTGAGGCCGCGCGACTGGGGGTTTACCCGACACCGTCAGAGGCCGTCCGGGTGCTTTTCGCCCATGCGCCGGCGGCAAAACGGTCCAAGATCAACAGTTTTGTCCGGCTCTGTGAGGCGCTGGGGGCGCATCTTGCCTATCCTGAGACCATTCCCGAAAAGCTGGGGCTCTCACTGGTATCCGCGCTTGAGAGAGAGGACGGGTTTGCCCGGCGTCTGAAAGAGGCGCTGCGCAAGAGCCCGCCTGCTGATGCTGCCGCCGAACGCCGGGTGCTGGAACGCGTTCTGCGGCCTCCTGCGCCTGCTGCCGCGGCCCCCGAAGAGGTTGCGCCGGGGGTTCGGTTGCAGACATCCCGTGGCCGTATCGTGCTCAGCGGCAAAGGCATCACGCCTGATCTGGCACAGGCGCTCCGGGAATTTCTGGCCAGGCGGTGACCCGGAACAGGCCCGCTCTGCCGGCAGAAAAACCCGTTTGAGATGTCCCTTGCCGCCCCTTGTGTTTCGCATGCGAAAACAGGCACTGACAGGCGGTATCAGACTCTTCCGAACAGAATATCAGACGCTGCCCGCTCGGCGCTGGCCGGAATAAAGGGTGAGTTGGCGCTGCCCGGGCAATGCGTCAGTTCGCCCACAAGGATGGTATCGCCATCGGTATAGAGATCGACCCGGACAAACTCGAAATCCGCGCTGAGGCGGTCGGCGATCTGCAGCAGGGCGTCCAGGTTTTCGGGGCGCGGGGTCTCGCCATCGGCCATCGGTCTGCCGCCTTTGGAGAAGGGCAGTTTGACCCAGTCCCGGTTGTAGTACATGCGTTCGTGAGTGCCGGTCCGGCCAAGGTCGAGCTGCACCATGCGGGCGCGGCCCCTGTAGCAGTAGAACTTGATGTCCGCGTTGTCGGTGCGGTCAAAGATCAGGTCTTCCACGATGACCCTGGGCGTCAGATAGCGGTAGTTTTTCTCGCGGGTCCAGACGTAGTGGTTTTTGTCAAACCAGCTGCAGATGACCTCGCGGCTGACTGGTTCACCTGCAGTGCGCAGCATGAAAGGCCCGCTGAGATGGGTGGGCTTGATCGCGCAGCGGTCGGAGAAGTCAAAGGACTGCACCTCTGCGGGGGATCCGAGCACAGCCTGGGTCGGCACATTATGGCCCGGGCCGAGCCTGGCAGTGACATAGTCCTTGAGAAACGCCTTGTCGGAAACATAGGCCTGCAGCGGGTCATGCGCCCCCTGCCCTGTTTTCCTGTGATAGAGATAGTCGTTCAGCAGCGAAATATCCGCCGGGCGCCGGCCGTTATACCGGATGAACCTCAGATATGAGATGATCCTGTCGCCGAAGTCATTCAGCGGGATCAGCCTGTCTATTCCCTGCCGCATCAATCCTGCCTGCCTGCCCTGTATCGCCCCATGCGCGCACCATAGGGGAAGGCTGTCTGCAACGGAACACCTGCAGGTCGGAAGGTGCTGTCCTGTCTCGTCTTTCTGAGGCGGCTGCGATAGGGTCGCGCCGGGGAACGATGTCCGGGGATACAGCAGATGGTGCAGGCGCCACAACAGCAGCAGAACACGGCACAGGCCGCCTGGGCTGCGTACCGCAACCAGCGGTTTTTCGGCTCCCTCAACGGACTGCGGTTTTTATGCATCATCGCGGTCATGTGGCACCACAGTCCGCTGCGCGCGGCCCGGGACAGCACGTCATTGTTGTGGGACCGGGGCTACCTGGGCGTGGACTTCTTCTTTGTGCTCAGCGGATTTCTGATCACGACCCTGCTTTTGCGCGAAGAGGAGCGGAACGGGCAGTTTTCCCTGCGCGGGTTCTACTGGCGCCGGATCCTGCGGATCGTGCCGGTGTACTACCTCGTGGTGACGGCTGTGGGGGTCTATTACATTTTTGTCAAAGGGCAATCGCAGTTCCTCGATATATGGCTCTATTACTACCTTTTCCTCTCTAATTTCCTGACCACTGACATCCCGCTGCTGACCATCACATGGTCGCTCGCGGTTGAGGAGCAGTACTATATGATCTGGCCGCTGCTGCTGCTGTTGCTGCCGGTGCGGGGACTGGCGCGTCCGGGGGTGCTGATCGCGCTGATTGTGCTGTGTGTGCTCTCTGCAGCGGAGTATCTGGCCTTTACGGGTCTGAGCGCGCCTGAGACGGCGTATGCGCTGTGGCGGCTGCCGGTGGGCAGCTATGCGGCCATTCTGCTGGGGACGCTCTCTGCGGTGCTCCTGCATCGCCCTGAGAGCTATGCGGCGGCCTGGCGGCTCATGGGGCACCCTGCTGCCCCGCTGGTGACCTTTGGCGGGCTGCTGGCGCTGCTGATCGTCTGGCCGGGGGTGCTGGTCGGGGGGGCGGCGCTGCTGGTGCACCTGTGCATGACCCTCTGTCTCATCAGCATCGTCCTGCGTGAGCAGCATGTGCTGGCGCGCCCTCTGGCCTGGTCCCCTGTCGCCCGCATCGGTGAGATCAGCTACGGCCTCTATCTGTATCATATGATCGGGCGGCATATCGGTGTCGAGGCGGGCACGGCGCTGGGGCTGGGTCCCTGGGGGACCACAGCGCTTTTTGTGGTGGTCTCGGTGCTGATCGCAGAGGTGAGTTTCCGGACATTCGAGGCCTGGTTTTTGGGTTTCAAACACCGAAAGCCTGTGCCACTTGCGCAGCGCGAGTAGAAAAGCTGTTTTTAAACAACAGGATGAGTTCTGATCTTTCGCATGCGAAAGATCAGATCAGAGCTTCGATATTGTCGATTTCCTCGGGGATATCCGCGGGCAGGTCGTCGGGGTAAATCCCATGGCCATTGGTCAGCGCGTCCCAGAGCCCGGTATCGCTGCGGGCATCGGTTTCCGTTCCCCAGGTTTCCAGCGCAATGGCCCCTGAGCCCGAGCCCTGCGGCCCCAGCAACAGCTCGAGCACGTCCTGTTCGTAGTCGACCACAATCTTGGCGTCCCGGCTGCCAAGCCCGGTGATGCTGAGATCGCCGATCCCGCCAATCAGCTCGTCCACTTCGATCAGGTTGTGACGGAAGGTGCTGCCGTTGGTAATATCGGTCACATCCAGAGACAGGTCTACGCCACCCAGGTTAACCCCCGAGCGCACATCCGGTGCATCACCGTCAAAGGTGCCGCTGTAGAACTCGCGGATGGTGGACAGGCCACCCTCTTCGGCCACAAAGCGCAGCTCGGCCTCATCGCTGAAGAGGGCGGTGGCGGTGTCATTGTCATCACCGTCGAAGCCGACCTTTGCGTCCTCGCCGGTGATCGTCAGCCGGCTGTCGCCGTTCACGATGAAATCCGCGCCGTCGGTGGCCAGAACCGCCTGGGTGTTCTGGCTGATGTCGAAGTCTGTGGTGCCGGTCCAGAGCCCGGTGTTTACCAGCCGCCCGCCATCGGCATCAATCCGCAGCATGTCGCTGTCGGTATAGCCGTGAGCCCAGAACTGACCGGCGTAGTCGATGTGCAGATCCGCGCCCCGGTCACCGGCAAATATATGACCTTCGATGGTCAGACGTCCCTGGGTGACAGCCAGTGCGCCGCCGTCGCCAAAATTCAGGTGGCTCAGGGTGCTGGTGCCGCCAAAGTTCACCTGGTTGCCGCCCAGATCGACACTGTCGCCTGCCGCGGTGCCCGGGGTGTCCTGGGTGTCCCAGTTCAGACGGTTGTCCCAGCGGACGCCGTCGCCTGTGGAGCTGGGCACAAAGCGCACCAGGGCCGCTTCGCTCCGTTCGGTGGTATCGATGCCGAAACCGTCCTGGAAGTAGTCGATGATACTGTCTGCATCCACAGTCGCCTCGCGGATGCCATAGGCCTGGGCCTCCAGCTGATCCGCCAGTTCGGCGATGGTGCCTTTGTCCTTGTTCAGCACGGTGCCGGTGTAGTTCTGGATCGTCGTCTGATCCAGCACATCCCGGTCCAGCCCGTCGACGTTCTGGTTGATCTCTTCGGCCTTGGCCGCGTTATAGGTGCCGTTCCAGTTATAGATGATGGTGTCATCGTAATAGGCAGAGGCACTGCGGACCGCATCATGACCGACCGTTTTTTCCGCGATTTCGGCGGGGTTGTCCGGGTCTGCCAGATGCGTGACGATATTACCGACCAGTGCTGCATCCCGGGTGTAGGAATCGATGCCCATGGTCAGGGCACCTTTCGGGCCTGAATCCACCAGCAGATGCGCGCCGGAGGTCACCAGGTTACCGGAATAGAGCGCATAGGCGTTGTCTGTGGTGCCGTTGAGGCCCCGCAGGCTGTTCACTGCGGCCTGGTTGTCCAGAAAGACGTTGTCCTCGATGAACCCGCCGGAGCGCACCTGGGCGCCAAAGGAAGCCGCGCGCATGGTGATCGTGTCGCGCAGGGTGACGTCTGTGTTATCATAGTTGATATAGATATTCTGGCTGTAGATGCTTGGCGCCTGGCCACCCTCTGCAGAGAGGTCCGTGCGGTAATCATCGGCCCAGCCGGTGTGATCGGTCCAGACGTTCTCGATCAGCAGCCCTTCGGTCTTGTTGGCATAAAGGCCGCTGACGCGGTCTGCATGGCCATTCCACGTATCCCCGCCGTTCGAGGGGGCATCGCGCACCACATCGATGATATGCGAGTTGCGGAAGGTCACACCGTCGGTGTTCTGGATGTTGATGCCTTCTTCGCGGATCATCACATCCTCAAAGATGATGTTATCCGCATAGAACACGGTCACACCGTCCGAAAATTCCAGCCCGTCGAAAATCAGGTTGTCATTGGACCCATTGGTGATTGTCATCCGCGAGGTCATTTCGGGCCGCGCGCCCTCGCCCCAGGCGCCGATGTAGAGCGGGTTCAGTTCCGAAGACCCAAAAGCCTCGCGCCCCAGCGGCATTTCCAGGTTGTCATACTGATATCCCCGCTCAAAGAGCAGCCAGTGTGAGGACCCCTCGCCGGTGTTGGTCATGGCATTCCACATCGGCAGGCCTGCGTCTTCGGCGAGGGCCATATCGGCACTCTTGCCATAGGTGGCATGATTGGCGAGCCAGTGGCCGGTGACTTTCGACACTGACATGTTCTCAAGGGCCGCGATATCGGCCCGGGTGAGGGCACCTTCGCTGCCCGATACATAGACTTTCTGGTGGATCTCGCCGTGTTCCACGATGGTGTTGTCGTCTGCATCGGTGGCCAGCTTGTAATGGTTGCCCGTGCCCCATCCGGCTTCCTGGCTGATGGGCGTTACATCCAGATCAGCTGTGTAGGTGGTGACGGTACCGTCCGTGGATGTCACGCCCAGCGAGAAATTCAGCGGTGCAGTGTCGGTGGTGCCCGTGAGCACAACAGCGATGGTGTTGTCGGGGTTGATCGACACATGGCCGTAGTCAGGGCCTTCGATCACCCGGACCGAGGCGATATCCGCGCCCGGCAGTTCCAGCGTTGACACCCGCCCGGCCATGACCTGAGCCGAGAAATCAGCGCTCAGAACCGTCGGCTCAGGATCGGGAGCATCCGGCACAGGCTGCCCGGCTCCGGAGGCGGGCGGCTGTGTGTCCGGGGCAGGGGGGTGTCAGGGCCCGATGCAGGCGTTTCAGTCTCTGATACAGGGGGTTCAGGCTCTGCCGGCTGTGGTGCGGGTTGAGAGACGGGCGTCTCAGGGGCCTGTTCTGCCGGTGGCGTCCCTGCAACAACAATTGGTTCCGGGACAGGTTGCTGCGGTATGGCCGGATCCACGACCGGCGGTGACGCAGCGGGCTGCTGGTCTTTGTCCGCTGGTTGCGGGCGGGGGGTGGTCCAGGTGACATCCTCGTCATCTGAGCCGCCTCCGCCGGCGGCCGCGGCGGCAGCACCGGCCCCGATCAATCCAAGAAGAAGGCCCAGCATACTAATGCTCCGTCGCAGAGAGCACAGAAATGCAGGTGTGCGGAAGGTCCGCAGAGAACAGAAAATAACCATGGTACAAGTAAGCGGCTGACCGAACTGAAGTCAAAGTCATTGTCTACTCCCGATTTTGTCGTTCCCGGTACGAGGGAATCGTTAATTATGGTTAACAGCCTGTTTATGGTCGTTTGTGGTTACGGATGTGGCTCCTGATGGGTCTTGGTGTGTCAGAAATATGTCCGGAACTGCCAACGGGTCCTGGTGAGTCACCGGTGGGTTAGGGGATTGGAAGACCTGGTCCAAGCCGGTTTTTCAATTTAAGCGAGAAACCACCAAAACGCCGGAAATGCGCAGGAATCTGCGCATCACAGACAGTATCTGCAGCTATCGGGGTGATCTGCGGATCAGATACCCTATGTGGGGATATTTGTCTTTTTACGGGCTTCAGACGGTGTCCACACCATGCCGCTGCATCAGCTGGGCCAGGATTGATCCCGGCTGAGGCTGGCCGCCGATCTGCTGCAGGGCGCGGTGAATGAATTTGCCCCACAGATGGATGCCATATGTCTGCGGAAAGTCGTCAATGCTCAGCCCGTTATCTATGATCAGCTTTTCGACCTCTGTCCAGGGGATCGGATAAAAGGCAGCAACGGGCAGGGCGTGTTCGATCTCGCCGGTTTTCCGCATGTAGTAGGTCACGGCTGTCGGCCCGGTGGAGCCCCAGGGCCAGTCGGTGACAGGGGCTTTGCGCCCGCGCATCGAAACCAGCCAGCGCAGGCGGCGCGGCCAGGGCGCTGCCCAGGGCCGGCCATAGGTATCCGGGCCATAGCGCAGCAGCTCCGCAAGGGCAGGGGAGGTGGCCGGCAGGCGCAGTACAGCCCCGTTGAGGTGTTTTTCGTTCTCCCACCCGCAGATGTGGTCGGTCTTGATGTCAAAGGGGCGCAGCGCGATCATATCCAGATCCACCCAGACCTGGTCGGTCTTTGCCATCAGCTGATACCGGAAAAGGTTGGAATGCAGGGACGGGCTGCCCTTGCCGCCGTAATACCGCAGGATACGCCCAACGTCATAGACTTCGCGCGCATCGCGCTGTTCGACCCCGTCGGGGACATTCGCGACCGGGTCATAGCTGTAGAGGATCAGGCGGTGACCATGGTCCAGAAAGGACTGTGCGGACAGCCGCTCGATGCCGGTGAGCGCCTCACCGATCCAGAGCGTCGCCAGAGGGGGAGATCTGAATGCTGCACGTTGAAGATCCGCCTGATAAAAAATGTCGCTGCGTCTTATCACGCGCCGCAACGTGGCGTCGATATGGCAATATGGTAAAAATCCAGGGTTATTGCAGGGCTGCAGTCTGTCAGCCTGTGGGATCCTCCGGGTCCTCGTCCGGCAGGGGGGGCAGGCTGCGCGGATCAATCAGCAAAGCCGCGATCCAGCCCACGATAAACCCCCCCAAGTGGGTCTCCCAGGCCAGCAGCCCGTCCAGCAGCCACCACATGACCAGATTGAGCAGCAGCAGCAGCAGAGCCACCCGTGCCACAGGCCAGAGCCTCTGAGCGGTTGTGAAGCGGTCAACGTAGTTCCAGGCCAGAATGCCCCCTGCAAGTCCGAAGAGACCGCCTGAGGCCCCGACCATGGGCCGTGTGGTCTCTGCCAGCAGGCCAAAGCCCAGGGCGCCCCCCAGAACCGCGCCACCATAGAGCAGCACAAAGCCTTTCTGTCCCACCCGGTCGATGACGCCCTGACCCAGGCTCCACAGGGTGATCATATTCACTGCCAGGTGCAGCAGGCCACCGTGCACAAAGGCATAGGTTATGAACATCGTATAGGGCTGGAGCGCATAGTTCGGTCGCCAGTCGCTCAGCAGCCCCGGCCAGAAACCTGTGTATTCATAGACCGTCAGCCGCAGTCGCGGGCCAAAGGCGATGCGCAGATCACTCAGCTGCAGCAGTATTTCAGCCAGGGCGCAGGCGGCGATCAGAACAGCGAGCACAGCGGGGATGCGGGGCAGGGTCATGGGATCCGACTGCCCCCGTGCTGCTGCGATTGCCAGCGGTTGTCTTTCGGCTGACTGTGTTCAGCCCCGGCGCGCCGCGTCTGCATCCTCAGAAATCGAATGTTCGTTCGACGCCCACAAAGATCGTGCGGGTGATCCGGTCCGCGCTGCTCTCGTTCTGTTCGTTCTCAAAGCTGATCCCGCTGATCAGATCCCAGTCCTGGCCCAGGTCATGTCTGTACCGCAGGCCGATCTGATAGGTCGTCTCGTCCCCGCCTGTGACGCTGGGACGGTTGTCGCTGGCCAGCAGAAAGTTACCTGACAAAGAGGATAAGCTGTTGATATCATATGAATATGACATGTTCAGCCGGGTCCGGATCGTGTTGTTGCCGTCGTTGTCGCTGTCGACGGACTGGCGCAGGCTGGCGACCAGGTTGCTGGTATCGGTCAGCGCCATGTTCAGCGTGACGTTGGCCAGCGGTTCAATATCCTCGTCGCCGGTCCTGCTGACCCCGAGAGAGAAATCCAGAGAGCCGGGCAGGATCAGCATCTGCCGGCCCAGGGACAGGCCGTTCCGGGTGCCGTCGACGGTCTGGCGGCTGGACATGCCCACCCGCCAGGATCCGTTTGGCACGGCGTGGTTCACGCTGAACCGCGCGCCGAGGCCGTCCTCGTCGCGGTCGTTGTCGCTGTTGATGATCTCGTCGTTGTCCAGAAACAGGCTGGCAGAGACATCTGTCCGCGCGGAAATACTGTAGCGGGCGCCGACGCCCACAGAGGTCGTGGTGCGGTCTGAGCCGCCGTCCTCGTTTTCCTCTTCCCAGTCGGCAAAGACAAAGGCCGAGGCGACCGGTGACAGGCGAAAACTCAGTTCGGTGTCGATGCTCTGGGTCTGGCTGTCGAGCAGGGACGGGGCGGCATCCTCATAGGAGCTGTCCAGAAAGCGGTAGCTGCCGTCAAAGGTTATCGGTGCGTCCCGCCCCAGCGTAATGCCCGAACGCACGGAGGCCAGGGTGCGCCGGCCGCCGCCGGTGACCACGTCCTGGTCACTGGTTTCGTCAAAAAAACTGGATGTGCCCACATCGGTCTGCCGGTATGAGCCGGAGAAGGTGAAAAGGCTGGAGCGGCTCTCGCGGGTATAGAGCATCCGTGCGGTCGGGTCCTCAAAGAAGAAGTCCGAGTTCAGGCTGTCGTTGTCGTCGGCATAAAGCGGCACCAGGGTGCTGAAGGTGAACAGTAACTGGTCCTGCGGCGTCTCTGAAGAGAGCCGGAAGCCCAGTTCTGTGACCAGGCTGGTGCCTTCGTTTTCATTGATGCCAGGGCCTGTTTCCGTCACCGATCGCAGGGTTTCCCCCAGGGTCAGGCTGCCCCGTACACCGTCCTGCGCAAAAGTCTGACTGACCGGCAGCACGGCAGGGACTGCCAGCAGAAGCCCCGCCAGTACCGCTTTTTCTACCTGCATCTGTCTGCCCACCGCTTGTTTTGCTGTTTTCTGTGCTGCTCAGTGTTCGGGCGTGAATGTTATTCGAACAGTCGTCGTTCGGGAACCAGGATCACATCGCCTTCCTGCAGAATAATGTCATTGGTCAGCGCAGCGCCCTGTCCGAGTGCCTTGAAGTTCATTGTAAAGGTCTGCTGCTGGCCTGTGCTGCGGTCCAGGCGGCGCAGCTGTACCCGTTTGGTCGCAGCAAAGCGGGTGAAGCCGCCCGATTGTGCAACTGCCTGAAGAAAGGTTGTCCCCCGGCGCACAGGCAGCAGTCCGGGCCGGCTGATTTCACCGGTAAAGTAGATGTCGATTGTCTCGCCATCGGTGCTGTCGGTGCCGTCCAGCAGGTCGGTGTCACGCACCGATGTCACGGTCACGAAAACAGTGGGCGTCGAGGCGAAGTTGCGGCTGATGCCACCCCGGATTGCGGCTTCGACCTGGTCGGGGGTGCGCCCGCCCACGGCAACAGTGCCGGCAAAGGGGAAGTTGATGGAGCCGTCCGGCAGCACCAGCACGGAGCGGTTCAGCTGCGGGTCTTCGAGGACCTCGACAGAGATTGTATCGCCCGGCTGGAGGCGGTAGTTCGCCTGCGCCGCCAGGCTGCCCGCGGTAAGCACAAAGGCAAACACGGCAAATATAAGCTGTTTCATCCTGATCTTTCCCTAAAAGAAGCTGCAAGTGCCCCCGGTGTTTGCCGGAATATCCGGCAACTTCCGGCAGAAAGCAAAACCCACAGGGGCATTTTTGGCAAATAGTTTACATCCGTGACAGGGAAATCACGGCCCCGGGGCTGTTACTGCTGCAAAGCGCTCTCGATCTCAGCCAGGCGGGCCCTGATTTCACCCTCAAGCGCCTGCGCGCCGGGACCCAGCACCCCGACAGCACGGCGCAGCGCCTCAGCCGCGTCCTCGCTGCGGCCCAGCGTGTTCAGCGTCATGCCGAGGTGGTACTGCACCGATGCATCATCGGACAGGGCTGCCGCGGCAGGTTCGAGGTACTCCAGCGCTTCCTCATGGTTGCCCAGGCGGTACTGGATCCAGCCGTAGGTGTCCTGAAAGGCCGGCACATCGGTGCCGCGCAGACGCCGCGAGATGATCCGGGCCCGCTGCAGGCTTTCATCATCGGATTTATAGGTGGACAGCAGGCTGGCCAGGTTGTTGGCCACGATCAGTGATGCGGAGTTCCGCTCGTAGAGTTTTTCGTAAATGCCGATGGCCCCGTCGATGTCGTCCTGACTCTGCAGCAGCGACGCCTTGGCCCAGAGCAGGTCAGAGGCCTCGTCTGTTGCCTCCAGACCGCGGTCAATCACTGCCATCTGCGCCCCGGGGACGCCGCCGGTGGCGACCTGCATGCGGGCCAGCTGCAGCCAGGGATCCGGCACGGCGGGGCGCAGCTCTGTCAGCCGTTCGAAGATGTCCAGTGCAGCATCATACTGCCCCGCTGAGGCTTTCGTCAGACCGTTGAAGTAGGCATAGGACAGGTTGTCGGGGTTCGCGGCGGCCAGCTCATCAGACAGGGATACCGCTTTTTCCACCTCACCGTTCTGAAGATGAGTGCGGATAATCGCCAGACGGATACCGTCATTTTCGGAATTGGCCTCGCTGAGGGTCTGCAGATAACTCAGCACATCCTCACCTCCGCCCTCACGGGCCAGAAGCTCCACTTCCAGGCTGGCGGCGGTGGTCTGACCGTCCTCATAGCGCTTGAGCGTGTCTATGGTCTGCCGCAGGCGGGGCAGATCGTCTTTCTGCAGATAGATACGGCCCAGCGTGTTGAGCAGCGGCACATTCCCCGGTGACAGGCGCAGGGCTGCGATCAGCGTGGTTTCCGCCTGATCGAACCGTTCCTGTGACATCAGGGCCTGGGCATAGCGCAGGCTCTCCTCGGGCGCGTTGTTGGAAGTGTCTGCCGCCAGGGCCAGGAAATCCAGCATCAGTTCGGGCTGTCCGGCGCGGCTGTAGGCATCTGCCATGATGGTCATGGCCTCGGTGTCTTCGCGGGCTTCGGCCAGTGCGGTGCGCATTGCGGTGATCGCGCCGTCGGTATTGTCGTCCTCGATCATCCAGCGGGCCTGCAGCTTGAGCGCGCCGACGGAACTGGCGTCCTCTGTCAGGACCTCTTCGACCAGGCGGCGGGCGCCCACCTCATTGCCGTCACGCACCAGCATCGTGGCCAGGATGACCCGGGCATTCTGACGCTGGTCGACCGGCATCGCGTCGCCCTGCGCGATCATCTCCTCAAGCTGGGAGACCGCTGTGGTCCGTTCGCCGGTATCAAAGAGCAGGGAGGCCCGCAGGGTGCGCAGCAGATACGCGGAGGCTTCTCCGGCGATCCGGCGGTCCAGTTCGGCCAGGGCCTCTTCTGCAGAGACACGGCGCAGCAGGAACTGGATCAGTGCTACGGCATCGGTTTCTCCCGCGTCCTCAGCATCCGCAAGCTGGCGCAGATAGGCCTCGGCGTCGTCTTCCTTGTCCTGGGCCATCAGCAGGCGCAGCAGATCGCCTTTGACAGATTCTTCCTCCGGAAAGATCCGCGCCATGCGCCGGAGCTCTTCCTCGACCGCAACCAGGTTGTTCTGCCGCGCCAGCAGCTGCAGGCGGGCATTGTAGACATCAATGTTTTCAGGGTCGCTTGCGATCGCTTCCTCAAGCTCGCTCAGCGCATCATCAAGGCGGCCGGTATCGACATATCCGTTGGTGCGCACCGTGCGCAGGATCGTGCTGTCCGGCAGATCTGCCTTGAGCGCCTCTGCCTCGCGCAGCACCGTACGCCGCGCGTCCATGTCGTCGTCCAGGGCCGCCTGGCGATAGCGATATGCCAGATCAATCGCAAGGGCCCGCGGCAGATCCGGATTCAGGCGCACCGCTTCGGGCGCATGCCGGTCAAAACTGTCCCAGTTGCGGTCATCAAAGGAGAGCTCACTGAGCACAAGCTGCGCGTCGGCATCGTCGGGGTTCTGCTCCACAACGCGCAGATAGTTGCGGAACCCGTCCCGGGTGTTGCCATAGGCCAGGTTGATCCTGGCCAGCTCACGCCGGGCGTCGATGGCCGTTTTGTCAGTTTTCAGCGCATTGCGGAACTCGATGGCGGCCCGGTCCAGGTCGCCCTCGGCAACAAGCCGGAGCCCGTTTTCCAGAAATTCGTTGGCGCGCTCTTCAGGTGTCTTGCAGGCCGCAACAGCCAGAACGAGAGTGACCGGGAGAATAATTCTGAATAATGACATTCAAATAAACCTTATCGTGACCGCTGCCTGTCTGCTGAGCTATCATAGCTTAACGGTAGAAATCGTGAATAAAAAACTCACAATCTGCGGAGATCTGTAAGGGGCAGCCTGAGCCGTCTGACTGGCAGTGTTCAGTAGCCCGTGCCGCGCAGAACAACCGATACTGTCCGGAAGAGCACCGAAATATCCGTGCGCAGTGAAACAGCGCGCTCATATTCCGCGTCATATTTGGCACGGTCACGGAAGCTGCAGTTGTTGCGGTCCGAAATCTGCCAGAACCCGGTCAGGCCGGGGCGCAGGCGGAAGTAGCTGGTGCCCGGATAGAGCGACCGCTGGGACACCATCATCGGGCGCGGGCCCACCAGCGACATGGACCCGGTCAGCACGTTGATCAGCTGCGGCAGCTCATCCATGGAGGTTCTGCGCAGGAACCTGCCCAGGCGGGTGATCCTGATATCGTTTTTAAGCTTTTGTGTGGTGTTCCACTCTTCGGCCAGCACCGGGTTCTCTGCCAGGTGCTGCTGCAGCAGCGCATCGGCGTTATGTACCATGGTGCGGATTTTGAGAATGCGGAAGGTCCGGCCGTTCAGGCCGATGCGTTTCTGGGTGTAAAACGGGGAATAGCCATCCAGGGCGACCATGAGGGCCATAAGAACAATAACAGGAAAGACGACGGGCATGCTGAGAATGACCAGAGTCACATCGAGAAGGCGCTTCCCGGCTGTTGCGTAGGAAAATGTAGGTAAGTAGTCAGGTTCGCTGACATTCTGATGAATACCCAGCTCGACCCGGGCTTCATGATTATCAAACGGCATAAACTGCTCCGATAGCAATATTGTCGGCACTCGTATTAAGTCTTCAGAACGAACACACACACCGGACAGGCGTCTTCAGACTTCAAGTACAGTATTACCTTTATTTAAGTAAAATACGAGTCATCTGTGTGACAAAAACAGGATGATTGCGTTTGTTGAGCAAAATAAGGGCGTCATTCGGGGCCCGCAACGCCGCGCGCTGGTCTGATACACGCTAAGCTGGTGGGCCTCGTGCACAATGGCTGCCGCAGCGTCATTTCATCACTCGACCGGAACAAATCTCGAATCATGTCCAGATGATGTTCTTTGGCAACCATCCCGGGGCTTATAAATCATATGGTCACCATTATATTGACACTGTTGCACAATATACCGGAGACATCAGGCAGCTGACACGCCTTTGGTATGCCGCGGGTGTAGAAAGGTATACATGCTGTATCGGTACGACGGCATTTGGGTAAACAGACAGAAAGACAGTGCGTTATGGCGGCTGAGCTTTACGTAGAGTTTTTCGGATTCTCGGAACGGCCGTTTACCCTGCTTCCGGACCCCGATTTTCTGTTCTGGACCGGAAACCACCGCCGTGCCTATGCGGTGCTGGAATACGGTGTTGCAAGCAGGGCGCAGGCTACCGTGGTGACCGGCTCGATCGGGGCGGGCAAAACGACACTGATCCAGCATCTTCTGGCACGGCTCGATGACAGTGTGACGGTCGGGCTGATTTCCAATGCCCAGGGCGGGCGGGGCGATCTGCTGCGCTGGGTGCTCTATGCGCTGAACGTTGATGCGCCGATGGAGGCGCAGTACATCACGCTCTTCAGGATATTCCAGGATTTCGTGATCGCGGAATATGCTGCCGGACGGCATGTGCTTCTGGTCATTGACGAGGCGCAGAACCTCTCTGTGGAGGCGCTCGAAGAGCTGCGGATGCTGACCAACATCAATTCCGGCAAGGATGAGGTGCTGCAGCTGATCATCGTAGGTCAGCCCGAACTGCGGGAAATGATCTCGCGGCCCGAGCTGACGCAGTTCGCCCAGCGGATTACCGCAACTTTTCATCTGGAGCCTCTCGACTACCGGCAGACCCGGGCCTATATCCAGCATCGCCTGCAGCATGCGGGTGGCACAGGCAATGAATTTTCGGTCTACGCTATGAAGAGCATCTTTGCTGAGAGCGAGGGCGTGCCGCGTGTGATCAACAAACTCTGTGATCTGGCGCTGGTCTATGCCGCGAGCGACGAGCGCAGACTGGTCGGCGTTGATGTGATCCGCGAACTGGTCGCAGACGGGCTGCTGATCAAATCCCGTAAGAGCCACGAGGTCTATGTCCTCGAAAACCCTATTGAACCACCGTTGAAAAAAGCAGTCGAATGACCCCCGAAGTCCAGTTCTATCTCAAGCTTCTCGTCCGGCGTCTTCCGGCTATGATGGTGCTTTTCCTGATTGCTACCTCGATCGGTGTTGTGATGGCCATGCGGCTGCCGACGCTCTACGATACCCGCGCCACGCTTCTGGTGGAGCGGGCCCAGATCCCCGAAGAGATGCTGCGCAGTGGCGGGATTCAACTGGCGACATCCCAGCAGCTCGAGATCATCCGCCAGCAGCTGCTGACCCGTGCGAACCTTATTGATGTGGCCAGAAACAACCGCGTCTTTCCGAACCAGTCGCGCATGAGCCCGGATGAGGTGGTGCGCGAGATGCGCAGCCGGACCCGGCTGCAGGTGCGCAGTGGGCGAGACCGCGCGACCCTGATGTATGTCAGTTTTGAGGGGCCGGATCCTGAACAGGTGGCGTCGGTTGCCAATGAATATGTGACCCTGATCCTGGCGGCCAATACCGAACTGCGCGCCGAGCGGGCCGAGGGCGCGCTCGCGTTCTTTGAGCAGGAAGTTGAGACCCTGACCCGCGATCTGGACGCACAGAGCCGGAAAATCGCAGAATTCCGCCGGGAAAATGCAGATGCGCTGCCCGATAACCTGTCCTACCGCCAGGGGCGTCAGTCTCTGCTGCAGGAACGTCTGGCGCGTGTGGAACGCGAAATCGACACGCTGCAGCGTCAGCGTGAGAATGTTCAGGAATTCTATGAAAACACCGGTCAGCTGAGCAATCCGGACAATTCACGGCAGACGCCCGAGCAGCGCCGGCTGCGCGAGCTGCAGGGGCAGCTGCGGGTTGCTCTGGCTGTCTACTCAGAGGAAAATCCGCGGGTCCGTCTGCTGCGCAACCAGATTTCCGGCCTGGAGGCAGAAATCCAGGAGGCGCTGCGCGGGGCTGCGAGCGCTGGGGAAGAGGGAGCGGTCTCAGCCCTTGATGCCTCGCTGGTCGAACTGGACACCCAGCTGAACAGCCTGCGCGAGGACCGGGCCCGCACAGAGGACGAACTGATCGAGCTGGAGGCCAGCATCAACCGGACCCCGGCAAACGAGATTACACTGGAAGCGATGATCCGGGACCAGCAGAACCTGCGGTCGCTCTACACGGGGGCTGTGCAGCGGCTGTCACAGGCGCGGATCAGCGAGCGGGTCGAACTGTCTGCGCGCGGTGAGCGGATCACCGTGCTGGAGCCGGCCAGCATTCCCGGCGCGCCCTCCAGCCCGAACCGGCCGCTGGTCATGGGGGCCGGTGTTGCCGTCGGCACCGGCCTTGCGGTGCTGCTGTTTGTGGTGCTGGAGCTTCTCAACCAGTCTATCCGGCGTCCGGCAGATATCGTCCGTGGCATTGAGGTGACGCCGCTGGCCACGCTGCCGCGGTTTGAAACCACCGGGTCCCGCCGTCGTCGTCGTCTGCTGCAGATTATCTCGGCGGTGGTCACGGTGGTGGTGGTGTTGGGCGGCCTCTGGGCCGTGGACCAGTATTACCGGCCGCTCGATCAGATCTTCGCTCAGATCGTGGACCGGTTGCTGTGAGCGGATGGACAGGCACACAGGTGCGGCGGGTGACCCACAAGGGACTGAAACATGGATAAGTTACAGAAAGCACTCAAAAAAGCGCGTGAGCAGCGGGCCGGTCTGTCAGCCTCTGCACAGGTCCCTGACGCGGCACCGGCAGAAGAGGCTGCGGCCCCCGGAAAGCCGGGCAGTGTGGTCGCGCGCTGGCAGGCGCTGACCCCTGTAGAGCCGGACCTGGCCCACCTCAGGGCCAATCGTGTCATGACGCTGACACCCTGTCTGGAGGCCAACCCGTTCGACATTCTGCGCACCAAGATCCAGCTGCTGATGCGCAGCAATGGGTGGACCCGCCTTGCGGTGACATCCCCCGGCAGCGGCTGCGGGAAAACCACGCTGGCCTGTAACCTCGCCGCGGGCTTTTCGCGCCAGCGTGAGAAATACACCATGCTGTTCGAAATGGATCTGCGCCGCCCCAGTGTCAGCCGGCTCATGGGCTGCCGGCCGCAATACGGTGTCGAGAAACTGCTGACCCGGCAGGTCACGCCAGAGGAACAACTGCTGCGCTTCGGTGACAATGTGGCGTTTGCGATGGCGGAACACGCTATTCAGGACCCGACACAGATGCTGCTGTCAGGGCAGGCGGCCGGGATGATGGATCAGCTGCAGGAAGACTATGCGCCTGACACCATGATCTTTGATCTGCCGCCGATGCTGGTGACGGATGACGCACGGGCGATGCTCAACAGTGTCGACTGTGCGCTGATTGTCGTGCGCGCGGATCAGACAAAGATGAGCCAGCTCGACGTCTGCGAACGCGAGGTGGCGGAATATACCAATGTGCTTGGGGTTGTTCTCAATAACTGCCGCTACATGAGCATGGAAGAAGGCTATGAGGGCTACTGAGACCGGCGCACGCATCCGTGCTGCTGATTGACACCGGGCGGATATTTTTCCCATCTGCCCGACGGGCACAGACATAAGGATCAGTTATGAAGATTGCCATGATCGGAACCGGATACGTTGGTCTGGTCTCGGGAGTTTGTTTTTCCGACTTCGGACACGATGTTGTCTGTGTGGACAAGGACCCCGGCAAGCTCGCGCGGCTGAAGGCGGGCGAAGTGCCGATCTTCGAGCCGGGGCTTGATGATCTGATGGCGCGCAATGTGGCAGCGGGCCGGCTGTCCTTTACAGATGATCTTGCGGCTGCGGTTGATGGTGCCGAGGCGGTTTTCATCGCGGTGGGCACGCCCACGCGTCGCGGGGACGGTCACGCTGATCTGACTTATGTGATGGCCGCGGCCGAAAGCATCGCCCATGCGCTGACCGGCTATACGGTTGTTGTGACCAAATCTACAGTGCCTGTGGGCACCAACCGGCAGGTCGGTGATGTGATCCGTGCCGTGCGCCCGGATGCGGAATTTGATGTGGCCTCCAACCCGGAATTCCTGCGTGAAGGGGCGGCGATTGACGATTTCATGCGCCCGGACCGGATTGTGGTGGGCGTGGAAAACGACCGCGCGGCAGAGGTGATGCAGGCGATTTACCGTCCGCTTTATCTGCGCGACTTCCCGATCCTCAGCACCGATCTGGAGAGTGCGGAGATGATCAAGTATGCTGCCAATGCCTTTCTGGCGACAAAGATCACCTTCATCAACGAAATTGCAGCCCTGTGCGAGCGCACCGGGGCGGATATCAAGGCGGTGTCCAAGGGCATGGGGTCAGACGGGCGGATCGGCTCGAAATTCCTGCACGCAGGTCCGGGCTACGGCGGGTCGTGCTTTCCCAAGGATACCCGGGCGCTGGCGCGTATCGGCCAGGACAATGCGGTGCCGATGCAGCTCACAGAGACTGTTATCAAGGTCAACGACGAGATCAAACGGCGGATGGTGGACAAGGTTTTTGACCTCTGCGGCGGCTCCGTCAACGGCAAAACCATCGCAGTGCTCGGGGTGACCTTCAAGCCGAACACAGATGATATGCGCGAGGCACCCTCACTGACCATCGTCCCGGCGCTCGTCGGCAATGGCGCAAATGTGCGTGTCGTCGATCCACAGGGAGAACGCGAGGGCGCAGCACTGCTGCCCGGCGTGACCTGGCATGACGACGTCTATGACGCCACCGGGGGGGCAGATGCCGTAGTGCTGCTCACCGAGTGGAACGAATTCCGGGCGCTGGATCTGCAGCGGATGGCTGACGCGATGGCGCGCCCTGCGATGGCTGATCTGCGCAATATCTACTCTGAGCCGGTAGCGCAGCAGGCGGGCTTTACCGCCTATGTATCGGTCGGGCGCAGAGACGGTGATGCGGCCTGAAAGGGCCCGTCAGCGACCACAGACCGGTAACAGCAGTGGTGCAGAACCCTGTGGAGCAGATTGCAGCCTGAAGATATATAAACATAATTAACCTTACGCACCTTACACTTATATGCGGGAGAGCGCTCCCCCTGAAGTGTGATTACTATTAGAAAACAATGATTTATCTAATAGGAGAATACCGCATGGGCGCAGTTTGCACGCAACTATCACTGCAAGAACGCCGTAAGATCGAGAGCTGGTGGCATGCAAAGGTGCCCGTCAGAGAGATGGCACAAATCGACGACCTTTCGCGAGATCAAACGCAATTTCCGGGCCGATGATGCCTTCCCGAAGAAGTACGCGGGTTACTTCCGCACGAAACCTGTCATGAGCAAGATCATGAAAGCGGTGCGCGACCTGCCCCACCCGGCGCGTAAATCAATCACCCTTGATCGTGGGTCCGGGTTCGTCAGCTGGCCGTACCTGCAGGCCGGAATCGGAACGCAAACATGGTTCTGCGATCCGTCCTCACCCTGGCAGAAAGGCACGGTTGAGAACACCAGCCGGCGCGCCCGATCCCTCTCGGCAGATTGCTCTGCAATCGCCTGCCGGTCGATGGATGGCTGCCGGGGAAACGCGACATCATGGCAGTCACGGATCATGAATTGAAAATGATCTGCGACCGCCTCAACGCGACACACAGAAAATGTCCCGGATGGAAGACGCCCGCTGAAGTGTTCCGCGAAAAGATGATTACGGAGACAGGCCAACGCCCCCAACCGTCGAAGGCAAGAGGAGTCGCAGTTCAGGTATCGCTCACATCAGATGCGCAGGATATCTGCTGCGCGCGGCAGCACGCCTTTGGCATCCACGATCACCCCGCCGTCCCGCAGCAGCGGGTCGATCAGCGCCCGGCCCCGGGTGCGCAGCGTGTCATGCGGCACCGCCAGGATCACGGCCTCATAGGCCCCGGCTTCGGGTGTTTTCAGTGTTACCCCGAGGGTTTGTGTGGCGTCATCCGGATCGGCCAGCGGATCCCAGACATCCACAGCCATGCCATATGCCTCCAGGCTGTGCAGAATATCGGTCACACGTGTGTTGCGCAGGTCCGGGACGTTTTCCTTGAAGGTCAGCCCCAGGATCAGCGCACGTCCCCCTTTGATCTGCCGGTCCTCTGCGATCAGGCGGCGGATCAGCAGCTGTGCAATCCAGTCCCCCATGCCGTCATTAATGCGCCGGCCGGCCAGAACAATCTGCGGGTGATGCCCCTCCTGTTCGGCCCGGTGGGTCAGATAATAGGGGTCCACACCAATGCAGTGCCCGCCCACCAGCCCGGGTCGGAACGGCAGGAAGTTCCACTTCGTGCCCGCCGCGGCCAGTACATCCAGCGTATCGAGCCCCAGCCGTTCAAAGATCATGGCCAGCTCATTGATAAGCGCAATATTCACGTCGCGCTGCGTGTTCTCGATGACCTTTGCGGCCTCGGCCACCCGGATGGACGGGGCGGGATGCGTACCGGCGGTGATGATACGTCTGTAGAGGTCATCGACAAAACGTGCGGTGTCGGGGGTAGAGCCCGAAGTGATCTTGACGATATCGGCCAGCCTGTGGGTGGGGTCCCACGGGTTGATCCGTTCGGGGCTGTAGCCGGCAAAGAAATCCCGGTTGAAGCTCAGCCCGGACCGGCGCTCGATCACCGGGATGCAGTCCTCTTCGGTGGCACCCGGATAGACCGTGCTCTCAAAGATCACCACATCGCCTGGTGCTATGACCGACCCCACGGTGTCTGATGCGCTGAGCAGCGCGGTCAGGTCGGGCCGTTTCATGGCATCCACAGGCGTCGGCACCGTGACGATATAGACGTTGCACTCTGCCAGATCCTCTGCGCGGGTCGTAAAGGTCAGGTGCTGCGCCTGTGCCAGCTCATCTGCATCCGTCTCTGCGGTGCGGTCATGGCCCGCGCGCAGTTCGTCGACACGGCGGGCATCCACGTCAAAGCCGGTGACCGGCGCACCGGCGCTGAACGCCAGCGCGAGCGGCAGGCCCACATACCCAAGCCCGATCACGCCAATCCGCGCTGTTTCCGCGTCCTGCACCCTGTCAGACCTGGTAGTAGTCGCGGAACCAGGCCACGAATTCTGATATGCCCTGTTTGTAGTCCGTGCGGGGCTGGTATCCGGTGAGGTTTTTCAGCAGCGTCGCATCTGCCCAGGTGGCGGGCACATCCCCTGTCTGCATGGGCATCATGTTGCGGGTCGCTGTCCGGCCAAGGCAGCTTTCGATCTCGTCCACGAAATCAAGCAGGCGTATCTTGTCAGAATTCCCGATATTGACCACGCGGAACGGCGCGGCCGGGCTCAGGCTGTCCCCGGGCACCGGTGCCTGTCCGGCCTCCGGGTGCGGCGGAACCGCATCGATCAGCAGCCGGATTCCCCGCACCAGATCGGTGACATAGGTGAAATCACGGTACATCTCGCCGTTGTTGTAGATGTCGATGGGCCGGTCCTTCAAGATCGCATCCGTGAACTTGAAGAGCGCCATATCCGGCCGCCCCAGGGCCCGTAGACTGTAAAGAAGCGGAACATCGTGACCGGCAGCCCGTAGATATGGGCATAGGAATGGCCCATTGCCTCATTGGCCTTTTTGGTTGCCGCGTAGATGGTCAGCGGCGTGTCCGCCTTGTCCGTCTCGGTAAAGGGCATCTCGGTATTGGCCCCATAGACCGACGAGGTCGAGGCCATAAGCAGGTGCCGGACCCCGCCGGCCCGCGCGGCTTCCATCACGTTGAAGGTGCCTGTCACGTTGCTTTCGACATAGGCGCGGGGGTTTTCCAGGCTGTAGCGCACGCCGGCCTGGCCTGCGAGGTGCACAATGATGTCGGGGGCGAAATCCGCCGCAACGCCGGCCAGAACGTCGTTTTCCTCCAGCATTGCGGTTGTGGCGCTGAAGCCTTCGTTCTGCAGCAGAATTCTGTGCCGGCGGTCCTTCAGACGGACATCATAGTAATCCGTCATCCCGTCATAGCCATGCACCTGAAATCCCTCCTCCAGCAGGAGGCGGCTGAGGTGAAATCCGATAAACCCGGCAGAGCCGGTGACAAGAACTTTGGTCATGCCCGGTTGGTAGCAGGCACACGGCGGATTGACGAGGGACGGATTGACAAAACAGCGTGTCTCTTCTGTGAGCGGGCAGTCCCCCGCCCGTTCCGGTGGCACCAGCCTCTGAACAGGGCCGCCGCGCGTACAAAATGGTTTTGATCTTCATCTTCTGTTTACCAAAATCAGAGTTACTGGGGGTTAACGACCATTACACTATTGCGCCCGTTTCCATTGCTGACGTCGATTATAAATTTACGAGCCCTTGCGATCATCCTCATTGTCGCCGGGCATATGTACCCCCTCGCTGAGATACGTTTCGGGTCAGGGGCAGAGGCCTTTGCCGCCAATCTCATCACCGGCGGGACGACGTTCTTCGTCTTTATTTCCGGGTATATGTTCCAACACGTCTTTTGTGCCCGCTTCAGCTACGGGCGCTTTATGCTGGGCAAATGCCGCACGGTGCTGATCCCCTATGTGGTGATTTCCATACCCTTCATCCTGTGGTTCCTGCACAGCGCTCCGCCGCAGGGGGTGGCCAACTACGCCACATTTGCAGGCTGGACCCCTGCGTCAGACGCCGGGGTGCAGCTGGCCGCGGCGCTGAAACTGTTCCTGACCGGCAAATTCAATATCGCCGCCTGGTATATTCCCTTTGTCATGATCCTGTTTGCCATGTCCCCGTTCCACAAATGGTTTGCCGGGCAGAACAGGATGGCCCAGATTGCCATCGTCGCGGCCTGGTTCGTGCTGGCCCTGCTGATGCACCGGCCGCCCGGGAACCTGAACCCGGTGCAGTCTGTAATCTATTTCTCGCCCGTCTATCTGATCGGCATCCTGTGCGCGCAGAACAAAGAGACGCTGCTGCGCTGGATGGAGGGCAAAGAATGGCAGGCGTTGCTGGCGGTTGCGGTTATAAATACCGTGCAGGTCGGGCTGGGCCGGCAGGGCAATTATCATAGCAGTCTTCTGAGTTATGAGGGCATCGATCTGATGCTGCTGCAAAAGACACTGCTGACGATCGCGCTCTTTTGCCTGTTCGAGCGCCGGGTCCATATCAGCCCGCCTCTGGTATCGCTGGTCTCTGCTTCCAGCTTTGCGCTTTTCTTTCTGCACCCGGGGTTTCTGGTGGTGTTGCCGCAGCTGGGATATGTGCCGCTGCTCGGAGGAGGCTGGGGGGATCTGGTGCTCGTGACGGCGCTTGTCTGTGTGGTCTGCCTGGCACTGGCGCTGGGGATGAAGCAGCTTTTCGGGCCGCGCAGCCGCTATCTGCTGGGCTACTGAGGGTCTGTCACAGGATATGCCGCAGATGGGCCAGTCCCGCCGCGAGCAGTGCCCGGGCCGCCTCTTCCTGCTGTGCCTCGACATAAAGCCGCAGTTCCGGCGCATTGCCGGAGGGGCGCACATGGACCACGCGGCCGTCCTGTAGGGTCATGCGCACCCCGTCAGTCAGGTCACATGATCCCTCTGCCCCGTCCAGGGCGGCCAGAAATTCTGCCCGCGCGGCAGGGTTTTCTGACAGGTCTCTGATCAGCGGGCCCGATTTTTCCTGTGCGATATCCTGCAGACGGTCGGCCACGGTGACCACGGGGGGTTCCTGTGCAACCCGGCGGGACAAAGGCGCGTCTCCGGCAGCGATCAGGGTCATGATCAGCGGCAGTATGCAGTCGCGGGTCCTCAGGGCGGGCAGTGGCCCCGCAGGTCCCCGGGCCTCAAAGCCCAGCAGAAAACCACCGTTGGCCTCATAGCCGGCCACGCGGCCGCCCAGCTCCTCCATGCCCGCAATGACATAAGGAGAGCCGATCCGCGTGCGCAGCACCCGGCCCACCCCTTTATGCAGGATACCGCTGTTGGACGAGATCGGCGTGACCACCGCCTCTGCCTGCAGGGCCTCTGCCGTGATCTGCCCCATGATATCGCCCGGAACGATCCGGCCGGTTTCATCGGCCAGCAGCGGGCGGTCTGAATCGCCGTCCGTCGAGACCAGCGCATCAAGGCCGTGTTCCGCCACCCAGGCTGTGATCTGTGTACGCGTCGCGGGGTCGACTGCCTCGGTATCGACCGGAATGAAATGCTCTGAGCGCCCCAGTTCGGTGACCTCTGCGCCCAGACCGGTCAGGATTTCTGCCAGCAGATCGCGACCCACGGCGGAATGGCTGTAAAGGCCGATGCGGCGCCCGGCGAGCCGGCCCGTCCCGCATCCCTGCAGATAGCGGGCCACGAAATCCGGGCCCGCGGTGTCGTTCCGCCGGAGGGGATTTGTCTCTGACACGGGGTTTTCGGCACTTGTTCCAAGAGCGGCGGTGATCGCCTGCTCATGGGCTTTGGTGATCTCGCCCTGCGGGGTGTAGAATTTCAGCCCGTTGCGGTCGGCAGGGATATGGCTGCCGGTGACCATGATGGCTCCCGCGCCCTGTGACATTGCCGCCAGTGCCAGCGCGGGCGTCGGCACAGAGCCCGCATCGGTTACGGTCACGCCCATGCTGCGTGCGGCCTGCGCGATATCCGCCGCCAGGCGCGGCGATGAAGGCCGCAGATCCTGTCCCACAAAAAGACCCGTGCCCACATCGCAGGACGCGATAAAGGCGCGGACATGGGCGGCCACCAGATCCGGTGTCAGATCTGTCACCAGGCCGCGCAGGCCGCTTGTTCCGAATTTAGCCGCCATGACCAGGCCTTTCTGTCAGAGTTTGCTCAGGTAGGTGCCGTAATCATTCTTGGCATATTTCTGTGCCTCACGGTGCAGATCCCCGCGGGTGATCCAGCCCAGTTCAAAGGCGATTTCCTCAGGGCAGCCGATCTGCTGGCCCTGGCGTTTCTCGATGGTGCGCACGAAATTGCCCGCATCCAGCAGGCTGCCATGGGTGCCGGTATCGAGCCAGGCATAACCGCGTCCCATACGCTGTACCTTCAGGCTGCCCTCGGCCAGATACATCTCCAGCAGCGTGGTAATCTCCACCTCGCCGCGCGCCGACGGCTTTACAGCCCGTGCCTTTGCCGGGGCCGTCCCATCCACAAAATAGAGCCCGGTGACCGCGTGGTTCGACGGCGGCACCTCAGGTTTTTCAATAATCCCGCGCACGGTGCCGTCCTCCTCGAAATCTACCACGCCATAGCGTTCGGGGTCCGCCACCTGATAGCCGAACACGGTGGCCCCGGCGCTGCGGGCATCGGCTTCAGCCATCAGGTCGGGCAGGCCCTGGCCGAAAAAGATATTGTCCCCCAGCACCAGCGCTGAGGGTGCGCCTGCCAGAAATTCCTCGGCCAGAATGAAAGCCTGGGCCAGCCCGTCGGGCGAGGGCTGTGCGATATACGTCAGGCTGACGCCCCACTGCGCGCCATCCCCCAGCATACGCTGAAACTGGTGCTGATCCCCGGGCGTTGTGATGACGGCAACCTCGCGGATGCCTGCCAGCATCAGCACCGACAGCGGATAGTAGATCATCGGCTTGTCATAGATCGGCAGCAGCTGTTTGGAGACCCCCAGCGTGATCGGATAAAGCCGTGTCCCGGAGCCGCCGGCCAGGATGATCCCTTTGCGTTGCATCGAAAAACTCCTTTATCAGGCTCTGTTCAGGTCACTGAGAACGTCTGCGAGACCCGCCCGCCAGTCCGGGGCCGGTATACCAAAGGCATCCGTGGTGCCGGAACAGTCCAGCCGGGAATTGAGCGGGCGTGCGGCAGGTGTTGGATAGTCCGCCGTGGGGATATCCGAGACCGTGACGTCCATATCCGCCTGCGCGAAAATCCCGCGGGCAAAATCCGCCCAGCTGACCGCCGGCTGACCACTGAAATGATAGGTACCAAAGAGTTCCTTATCGTCCTGCAGCGCGCGCGCCATGGTCATGCAGGCCGCTGCAATATCGCGCGCAGGTGTCGGCCCGCCGATCTGATCGGCCACGATGCTCAGGGCATCGCGGTCCGCCCCCAGCCGCAGCATGGTCTTCACAAAATTCGCACCATGGGCCGAAAACACCCAGGACGTGCGCAGGATCGCATAAATGCCCCCTGCCCCGGCAACGCCACGCTCGCCGCCCAGTTTGCTGGCGCCATAGACGCCCAGCGGTCCCGTTGCATCGCCGGGCTGCCAGGGACTGTCACCGGTGCCGTCAAAGACATAATCGGTCGAGATATGCACAAAGGGCAGCCCCCGCGCCGCCGCCGCAGCGGCCATCGCTGTGGGGGCCATTGCATTCACGATCATTGCCGTGTCGCGGTCATCCTCGGCCTTGTCGACGGCTGTGTACGCGGCTGCGTTGATCACTGCAGCTGCATCCGTTTCCGCAATCACTGCTTCGCAGGCCCCGGGGTCGGTCAGATCCGCCTGATCGCGGCCCAGACAGGTCACGCCCTCGTGGCGGGCCAGCTCCGTCGCCACCTGCCCTGTTTTGCCGAACACCAGAACCTTCACGCGGAAACGCCCAGGCGGGTGCCCACCCCCTTGCGGTTCTGTAAGCTGCGCCACCAGGCCTCGTTGTCGAGATACCACTGCACGGTCTTTTCCAGCCCTTCCTCGAGGGTGACCGAGGGCCGCCAGCCCAGTTCCCCGGCGATCCGCGCGGGGTCAATCGCATAGCGCATGTCATGGCCCGGACGGTCTGTCACAAAGGTGATCTGGTCCTCGTAGGGACTGTTTTTCGGGCGTTTCTCTTCGAGGATCCGGCAGATCATGCGCACGATATCGATGTTTTTCGCTTCGTTCTCGCCACCGATATTATAGCTGCGCCCGACCTGCCCTTTTTCCAGCACCGTCAGCAGTGCATCAGCGTGATCCTCGACATAGAGCCAGTCGCGCACGTTCTCGCCTGCTCCGTAGACAGGGATATCCTTACCCGCCAGCGCATTGAGGATGACCACCGGGATCAGCTTTTCGGGGAAATGGAAGGGGCCATAGTTGTTGGAGCAGTTAGTCAGCACCACCGGCAGACCATAGGTTTCTGCCCAGGCCCGCACCAGGTGATCGCTGGCCGCCTTGGAGGCAGAATAGGGCGAGCGCGGATCATAGGGTGTGGTCTCGGTAAACTGCCCGGTCTCGCCCAGCGATCCGAACACCTCATCGGTCGAGATATGGTGAAAGCGGAAGCTGTCCGGTCTGCCCTGTGCCGTCCAGTAACTGCGCACGGCCTCCAGCAGCTGGTAGGTCCCGGTGATATTCGTCTCGATGAAGTCGCCGGGACCGTCGATGGACCGGTCCACATGGGATTCCGCGGCCAGATGCATCACCGCATCGGGCTGATGGGCTGCCAGAGATCCGGTCGAGCGCTGCCCGGTCGCGGATATCGGCCTGTTCAAAGGCATAGAGCGGGCTGTCCGCCACTGAGGCCACATTTTCCAGGCAGGCCGCATAGGTCAGCGCATCAAGGTTCACAACCTCATGCCCGCGTGCCACAGCAAGCCGCACTACAGCAGAGCCGATGAACCCCGCACCCCCTGTTACCAGCAGTTTCATGCACCACCCTCCCAGACAAAGGGGCTGTTGAAATCAGCAAAGAGCTGAGCGGCGGCGTCCTTTTGCGACAGAACAGGTTCCGTGCACCCCAGGCCCCAGTCGATCCCGATATCCGGGCTGTCAAAGCGCACAGCCCCGTCACATTCGGGCGCGTAGTAGTCCGAACACTTGTAGATGATCTCGGTGTCCGGCACCCGGGTGACAAACCCGTGCAGAAAGCCCTCAGGCACCAGCAGTTGCTGGCCGTTCTCAGCGCTCAGCTCTGCCCCGGTCCACTGACCATATGTGGGCGAGCCGCGGCGCACATCGACCACCACATCGAAAAACGCGCCCTGCCCGCAGCGCACAAGCTTGGCCTGGGCATGAGGGGGTGACTGAAAATGCAGTCCGCGCACGGTGCCCGGCTGCGCCGACAGCGAATGGTTGTCCTGGACCCAGTCGTATTCCAGGCCGGCCTCTGCCATGGCCCGGCGACTCCAGCTTTCACTGAAAAAACCGCGCGCGTCCCGGAACCGCTGCGGTGTCAGCAGCAGAACACCACTCAGGGAAGTTTTCTGGATGTCCATGGATACCGTCAGTTCCTGTTGTAGATGTCTTCGTAGCGCACGATATCATCTTCGCCCAGATAGGCGCCGGTCTGTACCTCGATCAGGTACATCGGCAGCTGACCGGGGTTTTCCATCCGGTGTACCTCGCCCAGCGGGATATAGACCGACTGGTTTTCCGTCAGCAGCTGTTCGGTTTCTCCGATGGTCACGCGGGCGGTACCGGCCACCACGATCCAGTGCTCGGACCGGTGCACATGGCTTTGCAGGCTCAGAATGCCGCCGGGTTTGACCATGATGCGCTTGACCTGAAAGCGGTTGCCCAGGCACAGAGTCTCGTACCAGCCCCAGGGGCGGTGAAACCGCGGATAGTCTGTCGCCTGGGCGACGCGGGCGGCCTTCATGACGGTCACGGCGTCTTTCACCTGCTGGGCGGCGCTCATGTCGGCGACAAGCACCGCGTCCCGCATGGCGACTGCAACCACATCCTTCAGGCCGACACCGACAAGGTGCAGGTTCTCATCTTCTGAACGCAGGAAGCTGTTCTCACAATCCACCGTTGTAACCTCGCCCTGGCGTACGACGCCGGCCTCATCGGGGTCCAGTGCCGCCCAGAGCGCATCCCAGCTGCCCAGATCAGACCAGCCGGTATTCAGTGGTACGGCCATGATATTTCCGGCTTTTTCCATAACGGCATAGTCGATGGATTCAGCCCGGGCCGTGGCAAAAGCATCTGCGTCCAGCCGCATGAAGCCCAGATCCTCTGCCCCGCCCTCCAGTGCAGCACGGCAGGGTGCGATCATATCCGGTGCATGGTCCCCGAACGCTGCGATGATGTCGCGGACCCGCCAGAGAAAGAGCCCGGCATTCCACAGGTGCCGGCCACTGGACAGAAAGGTCCCGGCGGTATCCTGGTCGGGTTTTTCGGTGAAACTGCTCAGTGGTACCGGTGTGGTGCCTTCCGGCACCCGGGAGAGTTCCAGATAGCCATAGGCCGTCTCGGGCCGTGTCGGGGTCACGCCAAAGGTGACAAGATGACCGGCCCGGGCAGCCTCTGCCGCCTCGCGGACCGCCGCGTGGAAGGCTTCTGTTTCAGCCATTACATGGTCTGACGGGGCGATGAGCATCATCGCGTCCGGTTCGTCCTCCAGCATCAGCGCTGCCGTCAGGATCGCCGGTGCGGTGTTCCGCATGGCAGGCTCGATCACCACCCGCGCATCGCTCAGTCCGATGGCCTTGCACTGTTCCATCGCAATAAAGCGGAAATCGGCATTCGTCATGACAAAGGGGGCCGCAAAATCCGGGCCGGACAATCGTTTCAGCGTTGCCTGAAACAGTGTTTCATCTCCGAAAATCCGGCCGAACTGCTTGGGATAGGCTGCGCGGGAGGTTGGCCACAGACGGGACCCGGACCCGCCGCAGAGAATAACCGGATAAATCATAACGCTCTGTACCCTGTGCCGCAGGAAAATCAGTACCGCTATATTAGGATGCCATTATGGTTTCAACATGGCACAGATTCCGGTTTTTCGGGGCAGCCGGTGAAAATCTGCGCAACGGGATGGCACCGGCGACGCGTCCCGATGCTCTGTCTTCTGCCGGGCGCGCTGGTTTACAGGGTGATTGGGACACAAAAAAGGGCGGGAATGAAACCATTCCCGCCCGTATATTCATCTGTCTGAAGGATCAGACGATCAGGATGCTTTCCGGCGACGACGTGCCAGACCCAGACCACCCAGTGCTGTCAGCAGCAGGACACCGCCTGCCGGTACAGGAATGGCTGTGATCTTGATGATCATGTCATCACGGTCGCCATCGTCTGTGCTGTCACCGTACATCGCGTAGTAGCTGTGGCCATCGGGCGCCAGCGCGAAGGAGATGTTCACGCCTTCCGGGTTGCCGCCAACACCGTTGGTGATGAAGCGCGTGGCCGGCAGCGACGAGTCGTTCGAGCTGAATGTGAAGTCAACCAGACCTGCGTCTGCCAGCGCGTTGGAGCTTGTACCGGCTTCTGTTGTATCTTCGTTGAACAGCAGGTTTGTCATTTCGAAGGCGCGGTTTGTGAAACCCGCTTCGCTGCCCATGAATGTGAAGACCAGGCGGCGGTCCTTTGCGAGAGACAGGCCTGCGTCCGCGATGGTCGCGGATGTGAAATGCAGGATCGGTGTGCCAACGGAGAGACCGGGCACGGACGGGTTCGGGTCAAAATCGCTCGGCAGAACGGCTTCTTCACCGCCTACGATGGACAGCAGTCCTGCTGATGCCTGGCCTGCGAACATCGCAGCGCCTGCAAGAGCACTAAAGATAAAAGTCTTTTTCATAAAGTCACCTCTGTGGTTTTCCCAAGGCCCAATACGGACCCCACTCTTCTCGCCTTAGTTTTAACACAAATTAACGTCTGGTTAACAGCGGACCGCCTCAAAAGGGCCCTATTTGTTCTGCAGGAGGCTCTTTTGTTGGGTTTTCGGGAGTTTTGTTGCCCGGAATGGTGGTTTTTTCAGTATTTCAGTACGGATTTTCCGGCAAAAAAGAGACCAGCCAGCGAATCACCCCCGATTTCAGGGTGGAAAAAGCAAGTCGATTTTCTACTAATGCGGGAAATGAGCGGATTTATGTCTATGCGGTCTGACGGCCCGGCGAATCGCCCCTGCTGCTCATGGCAAAAGGCAGCGGACGTGCTGTCCGGACGTGGGGCCGGATCCATGGCAGACCGCGGGTTGCCGGCGGCTGGAGGTCCTTTGGTCTTGCGTGTTCTGCCAGACCGGATATGCGGGGGAATACAGAAACCGCCCCTGTCGGGCAAAGTGAACCGATGCTCTTTACCGAACTGAATTTCTGGGTCTTTTTTGCAGCTGTCTGTACGCTGTATCTGACGCTGCCGCACCGGGGTCAGAACCGGATGCTGCTGGTGGCCAGCTATATTTTCTACGGCGCCTGGGACTGGCGGTTTCTCAGCCTGATCCTGCTGAGCACGGTGATCGATTATTTCGTTGCGCAGAAAATGGCGCATACAACAGCGCAATCCCGCCGACGGCAGCTGCTGTCTGTCTCTCTGGCCGCCAATCTGGGCATGCTGGCCATCTTCAAATACCTTGGTTTCTTCGTGGAAAGCTTTGCCGCGATGCTTGCAGCCCTGGGGTATCAGGCGGACCCGTTCACCCTGTCCATTGTGCTGCCGGTGGGGATCTCTTTTTACACGTTCCAGACGCTCAGCTACACGATTGATGTGTACCGCCGGGACATGGAGCCGACAGATGACTTTCTGGATTTCGCCCTCTTTGTCGCCTTCTTTCCGCAGCTGGTTGCCGGACCGATTGAACGGGCCCGAAACCTGTTGCCCAACATCGCCAGCCCGCGCCGGCTGTCCTGGGAAGATCTGGGCCGGGGCAGCGTGCTCTGCCTCACAGGGCTGATCAAAAAGATCGTCATCGCCGACGGGATCGCACCGTCAGTCAATGCGATCTATGCCGCTCCGGATCCGTCGGGGCTCGATATCGTTCTGGCCACCTGGCTCTTTGCCATCCAGATCTACTGTGATTTCTCGGGCTATACCGATATTGCGCGCGGAGTTGCCAAGATCCTCGGCTTTCGTCTGATGCGTAACTTTGCCCAGCCCTATTTCGCGGTCGACCCGCAGGAGTTCTGGCGCCGCTGGCACATTAGCCTTTCCACCTGGCTGCGCGACTATCTTTATATCTCTCTGGGCGGCAACCGGGGCGGCTCCTGGAGGACCTGGCGCAATCTGATGGCCACAATGACCCTCGGCGGTCTGTGGCATGGTGCGGCCTGGAATTTCATTCTCTGGGGCCTCTATCAGGGGGGCTGCTGGCGCTCCACAGGGCCCTGGCCGGGCGGCACGGCGCGGTCGGTGAAGGCATGCGGCGCTCGGCAGCCGGCTGGCTCTGGCAGGTGCTGAAGATCGCGGTGTTTTTCCAGATTGTCTGCTATGGATGGCTGCTGTTCCGGGCACAGTCCTTTGCACAGATCACCGAATTCACGCGTCGCATGTTCTCTTTTGCGCAGAGTGATTACCTTTCAGTATCAATGCCTTCTGTGCCCCTGGCTGCCCTGCTGGGGATCCTGTGGCTGCTGCTGTGGGATCTGCTGACGGAGGTGACCGGCAATGTCCGGTTCTACCGGCACTGGCCAGTGCCCGTGCGCGCCGGCCTTTATGCCGGTATGATTTATCTGCTGGCCTTCGGCGCCACCACGAGCACGTCCGCCTTTATCTATTTCCAGTTCTGAAGGGGAAGACAGGATGAAACAGACACTCCGGATGGCCGGTCTGATCGCAGCACTGCTGGTGCTGCTCGATGTGGCGGTTGCCGGTGTGCTGATGGTTGCGGGGAATGCCGGGGGGAAAGGTGCCGCTCTGGTGCGCTACTTTGAATACGGGCGCAGCGTGCCGGGCAAACTGGACCGCTGGATCGCCGCCCCCGGGCTGCGTGACAATCTTTTTGACGTGGCCTGGATCCCCGACACGCTCGCCGCCTCGCAGGAGGCTTTTGCTGCAGAGGGTGTCACCGGCACACCGGTTGTCCGCGCCTATGGCATGTCCTTTGCCGATCAGATTCTCAGTGCGGCCGCAGCGCTCGAGCCTTCACTGACCATCGATATGCATGGCGGGCCTGCCGCGCCGCCCAATTTTTCCTATGAGATGTTTCTGCAGGACCGGCCAAACCGGCGCGCGGGGGATATTGTCGTTTTCGGCATTCTGTCTTCCTCCACCCCTGCGATGGCGGCCCTGAGCAACCGCACCTGGTCTTTCGAGCAACCCGCGCCCTTTACCTATCCGGTTTTTCTGCCGGCGGAGGGGGACGGGCTGCGCCGGATTGCACCGCTGGTACAGAGCGCTGACGGCGAACGGGCGCTGCGGAGCGATCCGGCCGCAGCAGAGGCCTGGGCGGCGCAGCTGGCCGGGCAGGACCGGCTTTATACCGCCGCCGCCTTTGCCTGGGACTGGCTGGATATTTCGCCCTTTGCCCGGCTGGTGCGGCGGTCCCTGGCGATCAGCGCTGTTGAACAGCGCGAAGCGGATCTGATTTCACCGGACAGTGATTTCCCGGCCTCTGAGGTGCTGCAGCGCATGATTGCAGGGTTTGTGCGGACCGCCCGGGAAGACAGCCAGATCCCGGTGGTGTTTCTGATCCAGTCCCGCAATCCGGCGGATCTGGACCTGTTCAGCCTGGCCGGCCCCGCAGCACAGCTGCCCGGGCTGCTTACACTGGTCACCGCCGATCATGTCAGCCCGCGCGATCCGGCGGCTTTTGTGGGCGACGGACACTATACCCGCGCCGCAAATGCGGTTTTTGCACAAGCGCTGCTGGACCAGCTGCGCAGCACCGGTGCCCTGAAATGAATATCGCGCTGGCCGGGCCGGATTTCTTTCGCTATGAGCGCGGCAGCAACGGACCCGGACCAGACCGGTCAGCAAGTGAGACCCGGACCACGTGAAACGGCTTTTTTCTGCATTGTCGGGAGAACGGATTACCGCGCGCGCCCTGCGCGGTTCCGGGCTGACACTGATCGGCTTTGGCGGCTCGAATATTCTGCGCCTTGTTTCCAACCTGATCCTGACACGTCTGCTGTTTCCGGAAGCGTTCGGCCTGATGGCACTGGTTCAGGTCTTTACCACCGGGCTGCAGATGTTTTCGGACATCGGTATCAACACCTCGATCATCCAGAGCAAACGCGGCGAGGACCCGGATTTCCTCAACACGGCCTGGACGCTTAAGATCATCCGCGGGTTTATTCTGTGGCTGTTTGCCTGCGCGCTGGCTCCCCTGGCCGCCTGGATCTACGATGAGCCGATGCTGCTGCTGCTGCTGCCGGTTGTGGGTTTCAACTCGGTGATCCGCGGCTTTGCCACCACAAAGATGACGGTGCTGCACCGGAACCTGAAACTGGGCCGCCAGACGTTCCTGTCACTTGGCACCCAGGCGATCGGCATCGTTATTATGACGGTTCTGGCCTGGTGGCTGGAGTCGGTCTGGGCGCTGGTGATCGGCGGTCTTGCGACCTCTGCCTTCAACGTGGTGCTGATGCATTATATTATGCCCGGGATGAGCAACCGCTTCCGCTTTGAGAAAGAGGCGTTCTGGGAAATCATCGGCTTTGGCAAATTTATTCTGCTGAGCACGCTCGCGACCTTTCTGATCAACCAGGGCGACCGGGCTATTCTGGGCGGCTATATCTCCATGGCAGAGCTGGGCATCTATAACATAGGCTTTTTCATGGGGACCGTTCCCTGGATCCTAAACAAGGCGATCAACAACAAGGTGCTCTTCCCGCTCTACCGGCTGCGCCCGCCCAATCAGAGCACCGTGAACCGTGACAAGATTTTCCGGGCGCGGCGGATTTTCACGCTGGCGACCCTCTCGGCCAGTGCCTTTATGGCCTTCTTTGGCAATGAGGTGATCACTCTGCTTTATGATGACCGCTATCTGCTGGCCGGTCCCATGGTGATCCTCTTCAGCCTTGTGATTGTTCCGTCGATTGTGATCGATGGCTACAACGGGGTGCTGCTGGCCAGCGGGGATTCAAAGCGGTTCTTTGTACTGCAGGCCTCGACGGCGGTCCTGCAGGTCGCCTGTCTGCTGATCGGCATCCAGACCCTGGGGCTGCTGGGGGCGATCTGTGCCATCGGTATGGCGGCGCTGATAACCTATCCGCTGCGCATCAGATATACGCGGCTCTATAATGCCTGGGACGCCCGGGGCGATGCGGTACTGATGACGCTGGGGCTGGGGCTGAACGGATTTGCCTGCTGGTGGCACCGGGATCTGCTGATGGCTCTCAGCCTCTGAGCAGCGGAGTCATTTGTATTCGATCAGCCTGCGCGGACCGCCTGTCAGGCGCCGTTTCCCATAGGCCAGCACACCCAGAGCCTCGGGGATTTTTGCAAGGGTCAGAAAGAAGGCCTGTGGCCAGTCCCCGCTCCGCCGCGCCAGCCGCAGTACCTGCAGCGGCCACAGCAGCAGTACCGCCAGTCCCCAGGGCGAGAACAGCGCCAGCATCACAGCAGCCCCCGGTATGCCAAACCCCCAGAGAAGGGCGCGCCGGGTCTGTGCCACGTTGTGCCGTTCCGGACCGCGCCCGTGCATCGCCGCCCCTTCGGCATAGGCATGGCCCGCACGCCGGGCGCGCTGCCACCACTGTCCGAGCCGCGTGATATCCGCATCATGCAGGGTCATTTCCACGGCGATGCGGTGCACCTCCCAGCCCTGACGGCGCAGCCGCAGGCACAGTTCCGGCTCTTCGCCGGCGATCAGACCTGCATCATACCCCCCCACGGCCTCCAGTGCCTGCCAGCGCATCATGGCATCTCCGCCGCAGGCCCGCGCGGGCCCGCAGGGGGTATCCCATTCAATGTCGATCAGACGGTTGTAAACAGAGGCACCGGGGAACCGTTCCCGGCGGCGGCCGCAGACAACAGCAGCCCTTTCATGGGCCTCCAGAAAGGCCTGTGCCGCCGCCAGCCAGCCTGGCCGGACCTCGCAGTCACCATCGACAAACTGCACAAAACGCGGCGGGGTGCCGGTGGCCAGATGCGCGATGCCTGCGTTGCGGGCGCGCGCGGCGGTAAAGGGGGTGTCCATAGGCAGTGTCACGACCTCCGCGCCCCGGGCGCGTGCCGCCTCAACACTGCCATCGCGGGAACCGGAATCCACATAAACGACCCGGCGGCCCTGCCCCAGCAGGCTGTCCAGACAGCGCAGCAGGCGTTCGCCTTCGTTCCGGCCGATGACAACGGCACCCACATCCGCAGAGGTCTGCATGTCAGTTCTCCGGCACGTCGGAAATCTTCGACATGACCCCCCGGCGGGCATAGCCGGGGCGGGCGGGGGGCTGGTCGGTCCGGGGGGGCGGTGTTTTTGCACCGCCCGGCGGTCATCCGGATCCGCAGTGGTTTCCTCAGCGGCAACGCTGTGGGGCGCGCGGTACTCCAGCCGTCCGATCAGCGCCCCCGCGATCAGGGCGGTCAAGGTCGTATTGCCCGAGTTCGGGATCAGATCCACGAGGTTTGCAGCCAGCAACAGTGCGAGTACAGAGGTCGGCAGATCCGGCGGATCACCCCGCCTGCGCAGAGCAAGAATGATGATCGGTATGCTCAGCACCCCAAAGCGCATTAGGTACTGTGCCCAGCCCCCGACCCCCAGAATGATCACCCATGCACCGTCCGTGGTCGATACATCGCGTCCCTGGTCGTCAAAGACCCGCGAGCGGGACCACCCGCCCCAGCCGAACAGCGGCCGCTCGCGCGCTTTTTCCAGCAGGATGTCCTCGTTGTCGAAGCGGTACGCCAGCGAGCCGGCCCGGGCCGCGTCGAAATCCCGTGCGATCTCGACGATCCTGCCCACCGGGACGAGATCGGCACTGCGCAGCATCGGGTAGAGCAGCACGACCCCCGCGATACAGGCCGCACAGATCAGCTGCAGGCGGGGTTTGAGCAAAAACACGGCCGGCGCCAGCAGAATGAAGATCACAAGTGCGCCAAGCGAATTGATCAGCACCAGCGTGATCATGAGCCAGCACGCGACGGCCATCCAGATCAGCCTGCGGTTGCGGTCTGCGATACGCATGTATCCGACGGCCGCCAGCGCGCACATCGCCAGGACAATCGCAAGCACCAGGCCATGTGACAGGAACACGGTCGGCCGCCATCCGCCACCGCGCACCCCCTGCAGCCAGTTCTGGGTCTGAAACCCGTAGACCATGAGGTTCAGCCGCGGCGAAATCCGCACTTCCAGCAGCGCAGGCAGGGAATAGAGCACCCCTGCGATACACAGGATGCGCAGAAAGGTTGCATGGGTATCAGGATGACCCAGAAACTTGCGCGCCACCAGCAGCGGCAGGAGCATGACAATCCCCTGCAGCGCATTGGACAGCCCGTCATAGATCTGCATCCGGCGCAGAACGCGTGGCCCGTAGAACTGCGGATCTCCGTTCGTCAGGACGGTCATGAAGATGCCGATGAAGAACAGGGCGATCAGGCCCAGGATGATTTTGGAGCGGGGCAGCCAGCCGGGCAGCACATGATCCATGTTCAGACCCCGCGCTCCGGTTCCGTGCGTGGCCCCCGGCAGACGGTTTGAGGTTTTGCTGACCATGACCATCAGCAGCACAATCGCCGTCACCACCGGCAGCGATCCCTTGTTGATCGGGGGCAGCATGGGCAGGTCAACGCCGGTCCGGCCCGGCAGCAGCAGCATGGCGCCCAGCAGAGAACAGATCAGAGCCGTTGCCACCGGCAGTGTCCGGAACAGAACAAGCATGACAAGCGGCCATGAAAACAGGACGGCATAGGCGACCATACTTATATGCCCTTGGTCATTTTCGCCCCGGGCGTGCCACCCCGCCGGGTACGCAGGGCCTGAAGGAACAGTCCGGGCAGGATTTTCAGGCAGGCCCCGTAACGCCGGGCCAGCCGGCCGGGATTGCCGGCCAGCCGCCACAGCCATTCCGCGGCCAGCAGCCGGAACAGGCGCGGTGCCCTGGTCTGGGCGCCGGAAATGAAATCCAGCCCGGCGCCGATGGAAAGCGCACCCATCTGCGGGATCTGTTCCTGAAGCCGTGCGGCGAGGATTTCCTGTTTCGGCGCCCCGAGGGCCAGAAAGCACAGCCGCGCGCCCGAGGCCCTGAGCGCTGCGATCTGCGCGCCGGCCTCTTCGCCGAGCGGATCAAACCCCATCGGCGGGGCAATCCGCGCCACGACCTGCAGCCCCGGAAAGCGCTGTTCCAGCGCCGCCGCTGCCTGATCGAGCGATGTCTGCGTTGCCCCCAGAAAAGCCACGGGCGTGCCGGTCTGTGCCGCGATCTCCGCCAGGGGTTCGATCAGTTCCGACCCGGGCACCAGACGCACGTCCTGCCCCGCAAGACGCGACAGCCAGACGATCGGATTGCCATCCGCGGTAATATGGGTGTGACGGCGGTATGCCCGCAGAAAATCAGCATTTTCCCGGATTTTGACCACATGATCGAGGTTCAGCGTCGCCACCGAGAATCCGCGGCGTTCTGTCATGGCCGCACGCAGGTCACGCAGCAGGTCTTCCCGGGAAGCTGCCGTGACATGAAGCCCGCACGCGGTGTCACCCGCGGGACCCTGTGTTCGCGCCCAGTCCATCATTACCATACCTGACCTGCTTTGTGCTGTCCCGCGTCCATAGCATGCAAGGAAGCGATGAGGCAATTCATGCCAGGGCACCGGTAAACACGCGGTTGCCCGGACCCTGCGTACGGTCGTCCAGGGCGATTTTAAGCGTCTGCCGGGATGATCCGGCCCTGACGAATATCCTCAGGATCCTTCCTCCCTTCCGTTCAGCAACCGCCGTGTCCCGCACGGCTGCAGGAGTTCAAAAATGGCGCTTATCACTGATGCGACCGAGACATGGTCTGCCCCCGTTACCCTGGCAAATGACGAAATCTGGCAGGCCCGCTGGGGCAGTACATTCGTGTCCACCACCAGTTCACCTGCTGCAAATGACGGTTTTTCCCTGACCCAGGGCCAGGGGGTACTGATCCGCGCCGGTCTGCAGGTGCGCTACCGTAAAGAAGGCTCGACCGATGCTCTGATTGTGCGTGAGGTCGTATGATGCAACGCCAGTTTGTACTGGCCGGGCTCAATGTGCTGGGGGGACGGCCGGGTGGCGTCAGAACACCTTTCACGCCCCCGTCCTTCAGTCTTACAGCGCTCCAGTTGCCCGCAGGCCAGTTGCAGGGCGGCCAGACGGCTCAGGCAGACCTGACCGGTCTGGTGGTTTTCATGTCCCTGTCGAACTATGTTTCGACCGCCGGGACAATCAGTTCGGTTGACTACCAGATCAACGGGACAGCCGCGCCGACAGATACTGTGTTGTCCGAAGGGGATGTTCTGCGTTTTGTGGTGACGGATTCTGCGGGCAATACGCAGAGCTTCTCTTTGCCGGATGTGACCGCTGCAGTGATTGCAGCCCCGGTCGCCGCCGGTGCTGTGGCCGATCAGCTTTATGTTACCGATGACCCTGTTACCGGTCCGGACGTGGCCGCGGATTTCACGGGCGACGCGGTTCTTTATGCGCTGGCACCCTCCTCCGGCGCGCTGCCGGCCGGTCTGTCGCTGACCTCCGCGGGGCTGATTACGGGCACGCCCACAGCCCCCGGCGGGCCGGTGACGGTTATCGTGCGCGGCACCAATGCCGGTGGTTTTGCCGACAGTGCCTTTGAGATCACGGTTGCCGCCTACGAAATCACCGCCACCCTGCCGCCGGCCAGCTCACCTCTTTATGAGGGGCAGTCCGTCTCGGACATGAGCGGCTATGCGGCGATGACGGATGTGGCGAATTTTTCGGTCAATGCCGGTGATATCGTCTCGGCGGTGGCCAGCGTAACCGGGGATGCCCTCTCGGACACGGCGCCCCTGACCGCCGGTGACCAGGCGGGGTTCTCTGTTATGGTGACCGGCACTGCCGGCAGCCCGGTCAGTTTTTCCACTGCGCTGCAGACGGTCGAACCCGTCCTGACGATAACCGACAGCGGCACCTCTCAGGCGGTACTGACGCTCAGCGCGCTGCCTGATGACAGTGTGCCTGTGCCTGCGACAACGATTGAGATCGACGGGGTGATCCACACCCTGCCCGCAGGGACAACCTGCGGTGATCTGCGCAGCAGCGCGGTTCAGATGGAACGGGACAGTCCGGTGCTGACATCCACCGGGGATCCGGCAGCCTTTGCAGAGGGCGATGTGCTGACCCTGGCCGATACCATCTGGCTGAGCACCGATATGCTGTCCTTCAGCGTTGTGGTCTCAAACAGCGGCGGCGTGGTGCAGAGCGGCACAGACCGCAGCTATACCGTCACTGCCACAGACGTGGCCGACGGCACACTGAGCCTGCGCGAGGTTGCAAACAACGGCACAACCAGTTTTGACGGAGAGACCTCTGCCGCCACCGCCGCGGCCACAGGCATCAGCTTTGCCACCCTCTTTGGCAGCGGCGAGGCGGGTGTGGTGGTCATGCCGGGCACCGCCGATACCATCTGCTATACGGAAACCACCGGCGCTGCGGCCATCACGGTCTGCGGCGATGGTGATCCGGTCGGAACCATCCATGACACGGTGAACGACGTCTATCTGACCGCGCCCAACACGGCGAACCGGGCGACCTACCGGGTAAACGGCAACAGGGCGTATTTCTCGAAATCCGCCGGCGCACAGTATTACGTCAGCACCGCCCCGGTCGATCTGTCCGGCAGCGACAGGGCCTCTGCCCTGATTGCGCTGGAACGGCCCGGCAGCGACACCACGTTCCGCTATATTGCGGGGCTGGGGAACAACAACACGTCGGGGGGCGTGAATTTCTCCAAATCATCCACCGCGCGCCGCTATCTGGCCTATCACCGTGGCGCAGGTGTCGGGAGTGCCATTGCCGCAGCCACCGGCAGCAGCCCCGGCAGCAGCAGCGGGTCCCTGCCGAACGTTGCCGCAAACGACGTGCTGCGCATGCAGTCGGATATCTCAGCCGATGCCGTCACCATATGGGCGAACGGGGTCGAATACGAAACCGACAGCAGGAACGCGGGGTCCGGCAATCTTGCCAGTGCCAACATCAATTTTCTGTCCAACCCGTCCTCTGCATCAAACGGGTACCGGGACAATGTCTACGGCTACGTGCTGATCAACCGGCATCTGACCGCACAGGAAGCAACGGCCCTTGAGGCCGGAATGCAAGACCAGATCGGCGGAGTGTAAGCATGTCCTCAACAGTCGCAATTCAGGGCGGGGCACTCGTGCAGAGCCCCAGCGTTCAGATTTCAACCGGCAGCCTCACCCGCTCGTTTCCGCAGTGGGGCAGCGGCGCATCGCTCAGCATCATCGTGGAGCAGACCGAGAATGCCGCCGCCGGCGAAGGTGTGTTCTTTCGCGCCCTTGTGAACGGGTTCGACCAGGGCGCGCCGCAGGCCGGGCAGGAATATGACGGGCGGGAGCATGAAATCTACTACGTCTGGGATTTTGGCCGCGATCACACCTTTGATCGTCTGGTCAATGTCCTGCCGGAATGGCGCAACGGGCGGGTCGCCTATGGCCCTTTTGTCTCCACCTGTTTCAATGATCCGGGCACCTATACAGTGTCCTGTACCGCCATCGACCGCAGCGGCGGCAGCACCACGTCATCTGTGCAGGTGACTGTGAATGACCCTGCGCTGCTCTATCCGGGCACGCAGACCGTCTGTCTGGCCCATGACGGTGATTTTTCCGGCAAACCCGCAGGGGCCGCTGAGGCCACCAGCCTGACAGAGGCGCTGAACGCCATGAGAGTCCTGGACACCCAGAGCCTCAAGGGCCGCATTCTGTTCAAGGGCGGCGGCACCTATGACTACTCCGGCGGTAACATCCGGGTTGATCCGTCCTATTCAAATTTCGTCTGGGAGACCTGGGGGACGGGGCGCGCGACGTTCAATGTGCTGCCTGCATCAGGTCTGAACGACGGGGTGGCGCTGATCACCTTCTCCAATTCGCTGCGTCTGATCGGTGGCTCTGCCCTGATCCGGGGCATTGATTTCACCGGGCCCTGGGACAGCAGGCTGGAAAGCGGCAAGCGTCATACGGCCGTGTTCCTGAGCACCGGCAGCCGCGGTCTGAGCCTGACCCTGAATGACTGTACCTCGGATGGAATGCAGGGCCTGCAGTCAGGGGGCAACATCGGCTCGGGCACCAGCAACACCAGCGTCACCATTTTTGACTGCCGCTCGACGAACAACCAGGATTTCTCCTTCTACTCCCCCTCCGATATGTACAGTTTTTCGCTGGTAGGCTGCATCTCTGATCAGGACGTGCAGGCCCGGCAGGGCGGCGGGGCCAAGCAGTCACCGTGGAAAAATGACCATACCGGTGTGCGTATCCAGAAGACCGGCTATACCTACTTTGACGCGCTGGAGATTTTTGCCCGCAACGGCTGGGGCAATGCACAGCCGGTGCCCGAGAACCAGCCCTGCATCCGCTATCATTCCAATGTGCCGGGCAGCAAGGCGAGCATGAACCGGCTGTCCTGTGAGGGTGGCAATGACATCATCACGGGCGGCGATGCGACCAGCGCAGGCGTCCTGCGCCCGGTCAACTGGATTATCGACAAGGCTGTTCTGGTGGGGTCATCAAGGACTGGCGGCGGGGCGATCGGGAATGCTCTGGGCGGCACCACGATCCGCAATGTGCTGGCGATCATGCCAAACGTGCCCTCGATCAACCGGCCCAACTACGGCTTTGGCGGTGCACCCGGCGCGGGGGATACCAATGGCGACGACAATCTGGCTCAGCGTGTCGCATGGTACAGCAACACGGTTATGTTCCTTGCTGACGACACCAACCTCAATGGAAATGAACCAAATTTCATCACCAGCGGTGCCTCGACGCTCTGGACAAATGAGATCGAGGAAAACAACCTCTTCGTGGCGCCTCTCAGCACGTACATGCGGCAGTCAGACAATGCTGAACTGACAGACTTTGACGGGTCCACACTCTGGGCGCCGCGCTGGCTGGGGCATAAATACGACTTCCAGCAAGCCGGTACGATACCGCAGACGCAACTGACCATGGATGCGACCTTTGCAACACCGGCCGATACAGTCAAAGACATGACGCCGGCGACCAGCGTCCGGACTGTGACAGCGGGGCTGGTGGCTTTTGACGACATCCGGGGCAGACCGCGCTATGATGCCGTCTCCCGGCTGATCACCGGCGCTGCCGAAGGGGCCGCTGAGCCTGCTGACTGAGCGCCTGCTTTACTCCGGGCATGCGGTTCGCCAGGGTGGCCACGCCGTCCTGGTGACGATTCCGAAAAGCGCTCTCTGCCAATGTCCAAGACCCCTCCACCTCTCCGCATCGCCTATCTGACGGGCGAATATCCGGCTGTTTCGCATACCTTCATTCTGCGCGAGGTCGAGGCCCTGCGGGCGCTGGGTCTTGATGTGCACACCTGCGCGGTGCGCCGCACCGGGCCCGAACACCACCGCGGCCCCGCCGAGCAGGAAGCCGCGCGCACTACCTTTTATGTGCTGGCCGCGTCGCGCAACCCGCTGACCCTGCTGGCCGCTCAGCTGGCGGCCATCACAAGCCCCCGGCAGTATTTCGGAGCACTTGCCCTGGCCTGGCGGACAGCCGCCCCGGGTTGGCGCGCCCTGCTCTACCAGCTCTTTTATTTCGCCGAGGCAACGGTACTGGCCCGCCACGTAAAGGCGCGCGGGATCACCCGTCTGCACAACCATTTTGCGGCTGCCTCCGCCACGGTGACCATGCTGACATCGCAGCTGACCGGGATCCCGTTCAGTTTTACACTGCATGGCCCCGCAGATCTGCAGGAACCAGCCCGCTGGCGTCTTGATGAAAAAATCGCCCAGGCGGATTTTGTCGCCTGTATCAGTCACTACGCCCGCAGTCAGGCTATGCTTCACTCGGATCCCGCGCACTGGGACAGACTCAGGATCATCCACTGCGGTGTGACCCCGGCGCTCTATGCTGACCGGACCGGTGCCACGGCGGAGGCCCCCGCCACCCGGCTGATCTTTGTGGGGCGTCTGGCAGCGGTCAAGGGTCTGCGGGTTCTGATCGATGCGCTGGCGCTGGCGCGCCGTACGGTGCCGGATATGACCCTGACGCTGGTCGGGGACGGCGGCGAACGTGCCGCCCTGGAACAGGCCGCTGCACCGCTGGGAGATGCCGTGCGCTTCACCGGCTATCAGTCCCAGAGCGAGGTTGCAGATCTGCTGGCCGCCTCTGATGCGCTGGTGCTGCCCAGTTTTGCCGAAGGGGTGCCCGTGGTGCTGATGGAGGCCATGGCCAGCGGCAAGCCTGTGATCGCCACACGGATCACCGGGGTTCCGGAACTGGTAGAGGACGGGGAGAGCGGGTTTCTCGTCGCGCCGGGGGATACACAGGCGCTGGCCGATGCGCTGGTCCGCCTGCATGAAAACCGCGATCAGGCCCCGGTCATGGGAGCGGCGGGGCGGCGCAGGGTGTCCGCGGAATTTGACATCGCACAGGAAGCGGCCCGGCTGGCAAAGCTGTTCCGCGGCACCGCCGGCGACGGCCCGCGGCCCTCAGCCTGAGGCGACCCGGTTCTGCGCCAGGCTGATCACCCGGTCGAGGCGGTCTGCATCGGCGACATACCCCTCCGGCCCACGCGGGACGACCAGCGTTGCCATGTGCAGATCCAGACCAGCCAGGTAGTCCGCATAGACCGTGTTGAAACGGTCCGCCGGGTTCAGCGTGACCAGCAGTGCCCCGGGCCGGGCCGCAAACAGCGCATGTGCCAGGTGGCTGCCTTCCATCGAGATCACAACAGAGGCCCCCGCCAGGGCCCGCAGCAGGACGGGCAGCGGATCGGTTGATGCACAGATGGCAAAGCCACGGGCGGCAAAACGGTCGGCCAGCGCATCCTCATTCGCCAGCACCCGGGCCACGCCGGAATGACCGCGGCGGATAAAGACCCCCTGATCTGCGCCGGTGTCCGGGACCGCTGCCTGCAGCCGTTTGCGCAGCTGGCGCTGCCGGTCCTGACGGTGCGCATTCTGCCCGATGTCGCTGGCAAAGGACATCCGGCGGAAGAACATATGACGCGCCGGGACCGCCGGCAGACCCAGCAGATCAAGGTAAGCCCGGGTATGCGGCCAGGCCGGATTGTCCGGCAGATAGAGCGTCTCGTCCTCCCGGCACAGCAGGGCGGTGGGCAGCGCGTCACTCAGCCAGTGGCCAAAGTATTTCATCCCGATGACCGGCAGGGCAAAGAACCCGCGGTCGCGCCGGAGCACGGGCCCGCGCAGCAGTGCGGCCATATCCGGACGCCCGTGCTGATGAAACCCGCGGGACAGGGTGTAGAACCCGCGCGGCGTGGCCAGCACATCGGCTATTTCAAAGCGTTCGGTGGCGCGGTGTGTGCGCAGACCGCCGGCCACACGTGCCTGTTCGGCGGCGGCGGTGGTTTCAGACTGAAACGCGGTGATGGTGTCCCAGTCGTCCTGCAGCATTGTCACCGGCGGCATCGGCGAGCTGTCTGCAGGACACAGTGTTTCGCGGGACAGCACCAGATCCTGCAGCGCAGGCTGCCGGCCAAGGCTTCTGAACAGTTTGCCGGTGACAGGATATGCCCGCGCCAGCACCGTCACGGTTGCGAGAGGTCTGCCCGTGCCCCAAAGAGCGGCGCGCGCGCAGCCTCGATTTCCGCCACTGCCCGTGCCTTTCCCACCCGCAGGGCGCGGCGCTGATAGGCACGGATAAAGGCCCGCAACTCAGGATCATCAAGCTGGCGGTCGCGGCGGATCCAGGCACCCAGATACCCCTGCAGCATCGCCAGCCCACCCAGTACAAAGGGTGGTTCGCGCATACGAAAGATACAGGTGGCCAGATAGAACAGTGGATCGGATCCCATGAACCACTGGCCAAACCCGTGCCGGCGGCGCCCGGTGTAGATCGACGTCTGGCTGGAGCCCATCGGGCGCAGATGCTCGAACCGCAGATCCTCTGCGTCCCAGCTGACCGCACGCCAGCCCAGGGCGCGCGCCTTGTGGCAGTCAATCGCATCCCACATCACTTCGTGCACATATCCCCCGATGTCCTCGAAACAGGACTGCCGGTAGAATTTGGTCATGCCCACTGACATCTCGTCGCCGCGCCGTTCCGACACCAGCGTATCGCCCTGGCGGGTATAGGGTTTGCCCGAACAGGTGCCGATACGCGGATCCTCTTCCATCCGCTGCATCAGGATCTCAAAATACCGCGGCGGCAGTTCCAGATCGAGGTCGAGCTTGCATGAATAGGTATAGTCCGCCGGATTGATCGTTCCGTACCCGGCATAAAAGGCCTCGATCACACCGGGGCCGACCGCCCGGTGTCCCCGGTCCGGTTTCGGCACCACCCGGATCCAGTCATGCCGGGCGGCATATTCTGCCAGGATCTCAGGTGTATCATCCGTGGAGCCATCATCGACGATCACCCAGAGCGCCGGCGGGACCGACTGCGCGATGACACTGTCGAGTGTCCGGCGCATATAGCCGGCCTCATTTCGGCAGGGCGAGATCAGAACATACCGCCGCGGGTCTGCAGTCATGTGCCCGTTCCCCCTTTGATGATGCGCTCCTGATGGCCTGGGTACCAGGTTTCCAGCGTCTCCGGGGTCATCGCGAACACCTGGGCTGCCTCACGCCAGGCCCGGCAGGATCCACGGGTCTGGGGCAGGCTGAAACGGCGCATCAGCAGGTCCTTGATCACGTCGGACACCACACGATGCGCCATCCGGCGCCGGTAGGCCTGCCGGGCCCAGACCTGATCAGATGCATGGCGACGCAGCAGCACCGCCTGGTTGAGCGACCACAGATGCGCCACCTGGCCACGGTTCAGCCGGCCCGCAGCACTGACATAGTGATGCAGGCGGGCCGCATTCGCCGTCAGCAGTATCCCCTGCCGGGACACCCGGTAGCTGCCGTCCAGATCCTCGCCCGGGCAGTAATAGCGCAGACAGGGATCAAACTGCTCTGCGGTGACCGCGGCCCGACGGTAGGTCATGCGGAACCCGCCGAAAAGCGCGACAGGAGCCGCATCGAGGCCCTGAAGTTCCGCCGGCACAGGGCCTTCACGAAAGATCCTGTCGTACGGAATGAAGACTTCTTTCTTGCCCATCATCAGCAGCACACGGAAAACCCAGCGCAGCAGTGCGGACTTTTCGCGCACGCCGGATACATCCGCTGTATCCGTCCGCCGCGCGCCCTGCTGTGCCACGCCGGGCATCTCAGCGGTTTCGCTGGCCTGCACGCCGGCCACTGCCTGCGCGGTATCGGCCTCGTAGAGGCGCATGATTTCCTCTGCACAGTCCGGGTGCATAAAGGAATCGTCGTCGATCATGAAAAAGATATCCGCCTGCCCCAGCGCAATTGCCTGATTGCGCTGTACGGTCAGCGACGGGGCAGCACCCTGTTCGCAGACAAACCGTATCTGCGGGTGATCCGCCACGATCTCCTGCAGCGTCCGGGCGTGATCCGCCCAGTCCGCGCTGGAATCCACGACGATGATTTCCACCGGCGGCCGGGTCTGCGCCAGCGCCAGCCGCACGCAGGTCTGCAGCGGCTCTGCCCGGTCCTTGGTCGCGATCAGAAGCCCCCAGCTCAGCTGTGTCATAATGCGCGGCACGTCCCGGTATCGGGCACAGGATGCGGGGACCGGATCACAATATCACTTACCTTAAACAGTCAGATTTCTGCCGCGCTATCTTTCCTGTATTCCAGTCTGTGTTTCAACAGCAATTCAGGGCGGGCCTCAGGTGAGGCCGCGAATACCCGTTGCTGTGGTCCCTGACGCCCAGATACGCGTCACCCGCAGCGGAAAGACCTGACCGGGCGTAACCACCACATCGCTGTCAGACCCGTCTGCAGCGGTCACACGTACCGTGCCGGGGGTGGCGGCACTGATGCCGGTGGTCACCCAGGGCAGGTCGGAGACATCACTGGGGGTGACCTCAAAAATACCTGTTGCCGGTGAGCTGGGATTCGCGTGAAATTTTGGATGCCCGTCTTTGATCATGCCCGTATCTCCTTTGCGGCGCGTTCCGGTGCGCTTCAGGCACAGGCTTAGCGGCAAAAAGTTTTGGGGATCTGAAAGTGGCGTACGCTGCATCCGGTCATACGGCAACGTCCCAGGTGGACGGATCGGGTTTTTTGTGGTGGATACTGGCGCGCCCGGAAGGCACGGGCATATCAAACCGGTTTTCACAGAGCAGGCCATGGCAAAAATCGCTGTTATCATCGTGAACTACAATGCCGCTGATCTGGTGCTGGAGGGAATCCGCAGTGTGCTGGACCGCCAGCCCGATGGCCATGATGTGCATATCCACCTGATCGACAATGCCTCGCCCGCGCAGGACGGCCCCCGGCTGGCACGGGCCATTGCCGAAAACGGCTGGCAGGATCAGGTGACGCTGCGCGCCGAGCAGGAAAACCACGGGTTCGGCCGCGGTAACAATCTGGCACTGCAGGCGCTTGCCGGGGTCGCGGACCGCCCCGATTTCGTCTTTCTGCTGAACCCGGATGCGCATCTGAAACCCGATACGCTGGCCGTTCTGGCAGACTTCATGGACAGCCACCCGCGGGCCGCGATGCTGGGCACCCGCGCCTTCAACCCGGACACTCCCGAGCCGGTCACCGCAGCCTTCCGCTTTCCGGGCATCTGCAGCACCTTTGCCGCCGCCCTCAATTTCGGCCCGGTCGCCCGTCTGCTGGCACACCATCAGGTCAGCCTCGGCGGCAGGCTGAGCACACAGCCCGTGGACTGGGTCTCGGGCGCGGCGGTGCTGGCGCGCTTTGAGGTCTGGGAAGACCTGGGGTTCTTCGATCCGGCCTATTTTCTCTATTACGAAGAGGTCGACCTGATGCTGCGCACGCAGCGCGCCGGCTGGGAATGCTGGCATGTGGCCGAGGCAGAGATCGTGCATGTGGAGGGGGCTTCGACGGATGTGAAGGGCGCGCATAACGGTCCCCGGCGGCGCCCGGCCTACTGGTACCATTCCTGGCAGTACTATTTCCGCACCAACTACGGGCGGGCCTATGCGCTCGGCGTGGCAGCGGCCTGGATCACCGGGGCCGCGCTGAACCATGTGCTGGCAAGGATGCGCGGGCAGACCCCGGCCGCCCCCCAAAGGTTCTTCCGCGACTTCGGGGCCCATGCCCTGCGCCCACTGCTGGGGCTGGCGCCAAAATCCTGACGCCCGCGGCACCCGATCTTGCGTCCCCCCGGGCCGCCCCCTAGGGTCGCAGCATGTTTACCGGTCCAGCCAGGAAAGGCCCGTTCTGTGCAAAAACGTTATATTCTGTGGACCGGCGGGTGGGATTCCACCTTTTGCGTCATTCAGGCCCTGCGCACCAGCGATGAAGTGGTGCAGCCGATCTATCTGGTCGACCCGCACCGGCCCTCGACCGCGACTGAATTGCAGACCATCGAGCAAATGCAGGCCATGATTGTCGAACAGTTCCCGGATGCAGCGGACCGGTTGCTGCCGCTGAAGATCGACCCGATCCGTCATCAGGACACCGCCCCGGTGCTGAAAGAGAGCCTTGAAGCGGTCCGCAAAATCATCCACCTGGGCGATCAGTACCCCTGGATCGCCCAGTATCTCAACGACCACGACCTCACCGGCGTCGATCTTGCGGTGGAGGCACGGGGCCGGATCAGAGAGCTGCTGCAGGACTATATCGCCGGCGATATCATCGATCCGGCCCACCGTGGCACGGATGTGTGGAACCTGTTCGGGCGCTACAGGTTCCCGATTATACATCTGTCCAAATGGGACAGCCTTGAAATCGCGAAGGAAGCAGGATTTCTCGACATCCTGAACATCAGCTGGTTCTGCCACACCCCGCTGATGGGCCGGCCCTGCGGGACCTGCAACCCCTGCAAGGACGCAACAAAGAAAGGGTTCGGCTGGCGCATACCCTTCTGGACCAGATACCCCAGCCAGCTGCGCAACATGCTCAGAACGCTCTGGCGGAAACTGCGCGGCAGGGGCTGACGGGGCGCGCGGCTCAGAGGGCCTGCGCCACCGCGGCCCGCAGTTGCGGATACGACGAAATCCCGCCAAGCTGTGCGCCCGCCAGGCGCACGCCCATCGACTGATCCACCTCCATGGCCAGTTTCAGATGCGCCAGGGAATCCCATGCAGGTACGCTGTCCATAGTTGCCTGCTCCAGATCATGCGCCTCCTCCAGGCTGAACAGC
>NZ_JBVFTR010000001.1:0-36008 GCF_055693285.1 Roseobacter sp. S87 | reverse complement strand
TCGGAACCGGCAGTGCGGGCTTCAAGATGCGGTTTGTACTCCGGATCATTCATAAAGTTCATCGCAGCTTCTTTCGACGGCCATTCAAGGATAATCCGCAGGGCGGCAGGCGCATCAGTCCCTTCAACCTGTTCGTGACTCGCTGTGCGCGCGAGGTACTTGCCGCCATGCTTAGCAACAAGTTTGTTGGCAGTCGGCAGATAGTCTGGGATCCAGGCATCAGTACTGGGGGTCACTGCGAGAACGGAATAGTAGGCCAGTGCGTGTTCCTTCATAAACGTGGCTTCGGTTTGTTGTTGATCGAAAGTACGAACTACTGTTTTCTAAATAAACACGCAAAATTTTGTTTCTGAATTTAGGTTTTATAAATAATGGATACCTTAGCGCTTCGCTTGTTCGTTCTGGCTGCGGAAAAGTTGAATATCAGCGCCGCGGGACGCAGCTTGGGATTGGCCCCCGCCGTGGCCACCGCGAAACTCGCTAAGCTCGAAAGGACACTTGGCGCAGACTTGTTGCATCGATCGACAAGGAAAGTTGCGTTGTCGACAGAGGGCGCCGAGTTCCTGCCGTTTGCCCAAGAGATACTGGCGCAAGAAGATGCGGGCCGATCGGCCCTTGGCCAGGGCGACTCAGAGCTCACCGGCACCCTGCGCTTTGCCGCGCCAAGCACCTTTGCACAGGAGTACATTGTGCCAATCCTGCCGGATTTTCTGTCGCAGCACCCAAAACTGTCGCTGGATCTGAAGTTTTCCGACGCTCAATTCAATGTCATTGAAGGCAGCTTCGATCTGGCCCTCCGAAATGCAGCGATCGACGACAGTACGTTGAAAGGCCGAAAACTGGCTGACGATGTTCGCGTACTGTCAGCGGCACCTGACTACTTAGCGCGTAACGGGATTCCAAGCGCACCGGCCCATCTCAAAAAGCATAGGCTGATTGCATTCCGGGACAGAACGCCTCGTGCAATGATCAGTAAGTCCGGAAACAAGGCAGCATTTGACACTGCGGGCCATAACTGCAACCTCGTCTTTGACGATGGACGCAGCCACCGCTTGGCCACAATTGCCGGTGCCGGTATCGCTGCAAACTCGATCTGGAGCATCCACAGCGATCTGAAAGCTGGCCGTCTGATCAGGGTCCTCGAAGACTACACGCTTGCAGAAGGCACCGGTCTTTGGCTGATCTATCCTCAAGCGAATGTTCTTTCACCCAAAGTGCGCGCATTTATGGACTATTTGCTGGACAGGATCGGCCGCAATCCGCCGTGGTTGCCAAGCGATTAGCATCTACGGTCCTGCCCCGGACTGCTTCGCGAAGCGCCGTCAGCCGGTAAGCGGTCTCGTGTGAACCTTTTTTATTTCTCAGGATCGACTTATGTCTCAATTCAATGGACTCCCCCATTCAAGATCGGCCCTTCACTGAAGTCTCTGCACCCTTCTGCAAAAAAGCAATTCAGCGAAAAGCATCATGATTTTTCAGGATTTCCGCTGAGTCCTTTGGGAAATCGTGTAGCGTAAAACAGGGGATTTGGTCAGAAAAATCTGTGAACCGGTCGTTTACTGAGGCTGGAACTGAAGAATAATCAAGCGAACCTGATATGTCAGAACTCTGCTGAAACTCTTGCGCTGGAAACCGGCGCCTCAGCTACGATTGCAGAACCCCTTCCAGCACCAGCGGAGCAGACACCTTTACTTTCAGATCCGCAACCAATGGTGTGTCATCCGCCATTTCGATCATGCCGGTGGGCTGAACGATGAAATCCGCAGCAAAAACAGCATTACTGTAAAACACCGTCGCAGACGCCCGCCAATGACCTTCCTCGGTCTCTCCCCACGATCTTGGTTTGCGGCTGAGATCAAAGATATCAGGACTTTCCGGCAGATCTGGCAGGAAAATACTGTCCGGGCTTTCCAGCAGAAAGAAAGGCCCGTCTTCACCGCGGACAAAAAAGCAGAAAAACACGAGGTAAATCAGCATGTTTGCCTCGGTCAGCACAACAGGTGCTTTGGCATTCACCTCGTGAAGCGGTGGTGATGATCCGGTCAGGCGACTGAGCTGTTCGCCGTTCTCCAGAAAACAGACCCTTACGTCCTTCGGCAGCCATTGCGTGTCGGTAAATACAAGCAGTGTGACATCATCATAAAAGGGCAGCGCAAAACGCTGTCCCATTGTCCGGCCTGGCTGAATTCCGGCAATATCGTCAATCTCTCCCAGTTTCTCAGCATAGCCCGCAAGCGCGTCCTCATTCAGCGCCTCAAAAGTATCGGATTCCAAGATCTGAAGCGTCACTTTTTTCTCCCGTCTGCTTTGAAATACTCATCTTCAATCTGCGCCATATCGGCGCGAACCCTGTCCGGCGCGTGGTCTGACGGCCGGCGGCCCCATGCATCAACCGGCAGTTCTTCGAGGCGTTTCAGCAGAACTTCGAACTGGCGCGCCTGGCCCCGGGCGGCCGCAGCGACCACTCTTTCCATGTCCGTCAGCTGTCTCGGCGGGGCTGCCGGAGCAGGTGTTTTAGCTTTTTCCTTCTCCGGACCGGCAATCTCTGGCAAAGCAACCGGCCTCGGGACCCTGTCTTCCCGGTCACAAAACAAGTCGTCCTCCAACGCACGGAATTTCCCCTGATACTCATCCGGTGCCACGTCTGACGGGTAACGGCCCCAGGCATCCAGCGGGCAGCGCAGCCCAAGACCCTGCGCAAGCTCCCGGAACGCCTCTGCTTTGCCCTGTTCCGCCAGATCATGGAAACATGACTTCGCCGTACCACCTGCACCGAAAAGCGAGTTCGTCCCGGCGGACATAATTTCAGCAATCAGCTCTGTTTGCCTGTACTGAACTGCACCATTCAGCAGAATGGGCCTGAGGTCATCTGTGATATCCTTCTGTGCGACGACTTTGAAAAGTGACGAACGCAATCCGTCAGCACCTTCCTTGCCGGCGCTGACCAGAAGAATGGGTGCCGCTGTCTTCCAGCTCTCCTCGGGTACAAGGCCCTCCTCGACACACACGGTCAGGACCGTAAACCGGTTATCAGCTGTCAGAATTTCGAGACCCGTCCGTTTCGGATGTCTGTCCGTCAGCGCCTGAGGCGCGTCGCGCAGCAGTTTCAGAGTGACACTGTCCTTGCGGTTGCGCAGGTCACTTTCGCGGGTAGCTGCATCCATCTGCGCATAATCTGTCGGCAGTACGCGTCGCAGCACGTCACGGGCTTCCGGGAATGCCTCGCCTTTTTCGAACGCGCTCTGCGCGCCAGGGCCGTCAAGCCGGGGGTCGTCAAGCAAAATCTCAATGCACTGACGCGCGCGTTGCCGTTGGTCGTCACGCACTTCACCAACCGGGGTCATGACCAGATCAAAAAGGCTGATGCCCGCGTGCTTGCCCGTGGTCAGATCGACAAACCGCGAATTCAGGAGGAAACGCAGGGCATCCGGTCTTTTCCAGTAGGCTGCAGTCGTCAATGGGGTGTGCCAAAGGTTTTCCGGTTCATGTAACTTCCTGTGAGCTTCCTCTGTCATGTCCGGATGGTTCTCCACAAACGCGAGGATCGGCACATTGCCCTTTTCAGCGGCGGCGTGGAATGGAGTAAAGCCGTTGGTTGTCTGTGAAAGAACCCCTTCGACACTGAACAACCGTTCAAAGAAATTGAGTTTGCCCCGGGTGGCGGCCGTATGCAGCGGCAACCGCAGATTGTCGTCCTTTTTGTCTGTCCGCGCGCCGATGTGCATCAGATATTCGAAAACCTCATCGCCGCCGCCCGACACGGCCCAGTGTAACAGTGAGGTCCCACCCTGGAACGTGATCTCCTCATCGTCCAGCATCGGCATCAGCACTTTCAGATTTTCGACGGAATTGGTCCAACAGGATATTGCCAGCGGATGATCCTTGTCTGACTCTTCAGGCAGGGTCGCGCCGAACTCGATCAGTACAGGAACTGACCCATTTTCCTGCCAGCTCGCAATTGCCAGCGGAAGCCTTTCAGAACCACCGCGCAACTCCAGCAGGTCTGGGTCCTCAGAAAGGTGATGCCGCAGAAAATCTGTGATGCCATGCAGTATCGCCACGTGGAAAAACCGGGATTCCTTCCGTTCAATCTGAACGACCTCGCGCGGATCCTGTGCCTGTCTGAAAATCGCAATTACGGTTCGCCGCAAAAGCGCGTCTTCTGCAGGAAGATCACAATCCGCGACGGCTGGCCAGGCCACCCGGTATTGGCCGAGTATCTGCGCAGACTGCTGGATGCGCGCAGGCGTTGCGTGCATTTCAATAAGCTCATCGGAATAGTCTTCTGACGCCCAGTACGCGGCGAACTTGCGCATGGAGGATTCCACCGCAAAGTATTCCTTTCTTTTCTCTGCCCATTCTTTTGCAACCGGCCACTGATCTATCACGGCCTGATGTGTCAGCCGCACCAGCTGAAGGTTTTCATCCGCAAAAACGAGAAGTCTTTTCTGCAGAAACGCCTCAATCATGCGGTCCGTGCCCGGATCACCGCATTTTGCCGGTGCCGCAAGCAGCTGCATCCGCCCACCATCCATACCCACGAGCCCGGACAGAAAGTTCGTCAGCGTAACATAAGTGGGCTCGCCCGGGTACTTCGGATCATCCGCCGGATACCGTGAGCCGTTCCCCAGATCCCAGGCATCCTCAGCGAGGGTCTCAATCAGACGCGAAAAGCTGACGCCGTTTGACACGTCCCTGAGGGTGATCTCGTTCTGTTTTTCCCGCGCCGCTTTGTTCAGCGCGCTCATCAGCACCGCGTCATCGTCCAGGCTGATCTCTGCAAGATGCTCAAAACGGTTATACAGTCGCTCAAACCAGAGGCCTGCCAGCGGCAGCGGCGAAGACGTAATACCCTGTTCTGACTGCTCTTTCCGGAACGCCTCCCAGTACCTTTTCAGTTCCTCCTGAACGTCATCTCCCAGCTCAAGGCCAGCCCGTTTAAACGCCGAAACCGCAATCTCTATAAGCGCATCAGCCGTTACGTCTGCGTTATAGGTCACCTGCTCCGACTCCAGATACTCCGCGATACCGAGATCCATAAACCGCTCCTCGCGAAGGCTTTCCAGCGTAGTCACCAGTTCAACGTACGGCGACTTCAGCGCCTGTTTAAGGAACTGCAGAACCTGCCACCAGCCCTCCGGCCGGTCCCGTTTGTCCCGGAATTCAAACATCTCATCGACCATCTCCTCGAACTGATCGAGGCCGATGACCAGACGCTGGGATGCCGTCTCAAGCGTTTGCGCAAGCCTGTCGCTCATAACCCGCGCCCGTTCCCGCTGGGAAACTGAACCGGGCGCGAAATCCCTCAGGCCGTCGATTTCGTCTCCCAGGCGACGCCATAAAAGGTCCAGCCTTGTCGTCTGATTACCATAGTCAGGTTGCAGATCGGTGGGGCGTACCGCCAGAACGATATCCCCGTTGGCACGCAGTTCTTTGAGTACACCGGCCTGCAGAACAGACGACTTACCGCAACCACTCGGCCCCTTGATTATCACAAATGAGGACAGACCTGTTGCTCTGATCGCCCTGATCCGTGTCGCACATTTTGCCACGAGACGGTTCCTGCCAGGCAGGTTGCGGCGTTCATCAAGCGCGTAGTGCCCCAGACCGGATTTGAACGGATTCCCGCGAATCGCATAGTTCAGTTTCGTTTTCAGCAACTCGATCGCGCGATCGGACGCCAGGTGCGCCATTTCCTTTTCCGTATCATAGCGATGCGGTTGCAGCCCACGCGACAAAAGATGCTTCAGAAGATTGAACAAAGCGCAGATCTGCGGCTCGTAGAGAGCACGCACTTCGTTATCCGTCAGGCCCTGCTGCTCCAGCCAGTTCCGCTGTTTGCGGCCGTTGAAAATGATGTCGCCAACATCCGCTGCATCGCGGATGTCGCGGTTCGCGACGTATCCCAGAACCAGCGCGTGACCATCAGGGTGCTGGTCTGCAGAAATCAGTTCGTATGATGTGCCCGTCAATGGGTAACAGCCTGAAGCAAGCGCATCTCTCTGCGCGTCCTCACTGTCCGGCCATGGGTGCAGAACACCCGGTCTGCCAGGCTCGGCCCGCCACCCGGCTATTCGCGCCATCATGTGGTCAGGCAGATCTTTTTCGAGCGGGATTCCACAGCGTTCACCGAACAGCGTCAGTGTCAGTGCGACCTCATCGCTGGCCGGGTCTTTCAGCACACGCTGGGGCGGAAAACGGTCATTCAGCAGGGCGCCTTTCTTGGTATCGTTTTCCCACAGATAGGTGCTCAGCTGGTCATCCCAGTCATAGTCCTGAAACTCGCGCTCCAGCAGATCTTCAATGAGTTTCCGGGCAAGACTGAGATCAAGCGAAGAAGAGACAAATACCTGCTGCAACCCGGACATCACCTGCTTTCTGGATTAATCAAGACCTTAACGAATGGTTAATTTTTTGCTGAACTCAGAATACATTGCAAGGGAAACCCTGGAAAAGAACCTGTCACCGGCAACCGCTTCGCCGACTTTTCCGGCAGTATTCAAACACGGACCGTGCGCAGGCCAACCGCCCCCGGTTCAAACCGTTTCCGGAAAAGCCCGCATAAAGCGCCCCGGTCGCTGGTCACCGGATGCAGGGAAAAGCGTCTGACTTTCCAATGCGTGCCAGATCATCGGCTGCTTTGTCTGGTTGTTGGCCAGGCCGTACACTGAGCACTGTCTGCTCAGAACACGGAAATCGCAAACAGCAGCATACAGAGCACCAGGGACAGCACAAAGGTCACAATTCGGTCCGGGCCGAAATCAAAAAGTGAGAGATCATTGCATTTTGATTTTGGCTCACCCCGGAACCATCCGGGCGGCGCAGAGTGCCGGAATGCCGTGCGGAAACGGTGCCGCGCTCTGATCGGAGCAGCAGGTTTTGCCCATGGCTCACCACTGGTCATAGACAGCAAAAGGTTCGTGTCGAGGCTGACCAGACTTTCGTTACCGGCCTTTTCAGCGGCTTTTTCAAGCCCAAGGTCATCCAGTATGTCCTGGCGCTTTCTGTCTGCTTTTCTCCTGCGTTCCTCCCGGTCCCGCGCCTGGCGGCGTGCGTTCTCACGTGTTTTCTCTTCAAGCGTGCGCAGGGCGTCGGCATCTTCCGGATCCGATATGCCCGTGCTTTGAAATTTCATGCCCTTTTGTTCGGGCCCGTCATCAGATGGCGGGGAAGCTGTCATCATATTTATCCTTGAAAGGGACCCACAGTCTGGTGTCCTGCAGCACAGGAAGCCGCATCGTCAGAGAGCGTTCCATCATGATCCTGGCAGACCAGTAGGCGAGAGCCGGAACGACAAGATCTGCAAGATTGAAGAAGAAAAATTCCGGCGACACAAACCGCAGCACGTCAAAAATGGGCAGCGACGGCTGGAAGATACCCAGCATAATAACAACAAAGACAATGCCCAGCGGCTTCCAGATCCGGAAGGCATCGTCTTCGTAATCTCTTACGCCCAGCAAAAATGCAGCGATCATGGCCAGAAAGTTGCCGGTGGATACCGAAGCCGAAGGCACAACAGTGTCAAACAGATCGATCAGCATGACAAAAATCAGGATGTTCGGCACCCAGATCACCGGGGAAAGGATGTCACCGATATCGAAGAATTTATCAATAGACCGCAAAAATGGAGCTGGCAAAATCCCCTGATACATTGCCAGATTGTGCAGCCCACGACCGGCAATCATCATGACCGGGACCAGCAGCATCTGCAGGGCAAGTGTCGTGCTGTAATAAACCGACGGCCCCGTGGGAAACTCAACGAAACTGGCGATTGAAAACCGCAGGCACGCCAGCAGCAGGGCAATAACGACCGGGAGCCCGAGGGGAATTGCCGTCAGGCCAATCAGAAACCCGCCCAGCAGGAACAGCCTGTCATACCGGACGTTGACCGAACCAGCGAAATTATATGAAACTTCCGGCGCCAGCAGGATCAGCCCCAGCAGTACATACTGCCCAACCCGGATTGTGTCTTTTGCCAGGATGCGTGTCAGCAGACCAGGCTCAACGACGACACGCGCAATGATGACAGACACCAACAGCAGATCCGGCGCGGGCCGCCAGCGCACAAAATCACTGTTGAAACTGAAATCCACGCACCATGACAGCCCGCCGAGGACAAAGGCCGCGAGCCCCCAGTAGCCAAAGCGGTAAGCTAGAAGGACGGCCAGTAAAGGCGCAAAACCAGCCAGCGATACAGAAAGCGTTTCCGTCAGATTGAAATGCAGACCAGGCAGAACTGCCAGTGGCGCCAGATAAAGGGAATAGACTGACCCGGACGGCCAAGGCGTATCTGCGACTGCCTCATGGCGCATCCGGTTGATCTGCGCAAAGAACACGAAAAGCGCAATCGTGATCATCGGAACGGTCGCAAAATAGGCGCTGTCGGTTGGATAACTCTCTTCAACGACGACCGGCATTTCCACAATCGGCTCTTCCAGCGAGCCCTTGTCCGGATCGGTTTCCTCCGTCACGTCCTGCCCGGTTGGTGCGCTTTGCCCGCTGTTGTCACTCTGGATCGGAGGTTCCGGTATCGGGTCCGGTAAAATCAAAACAGGTTCTGACAGCAAGGCGTCATAGAATTGCTGATAGACCACGCTTGAGGCAAAGACGACAAAGCAGAACACGGCGATGCGGGTTGCGACAACCCGCCTGCCCAGATACCGCCAGAGCAGCAGAACGCCGATAGCGCCGGTCACCGCAGCCGGGAACAAAGCGATCATCAATTGCAGTGCCACGTCCTCAGGAACAAGCGCAAAAAGCAGCGGTTCACTGAAGGGATCCATTGTCACAAAGCCGGCGAAAAGCGCTGAGAACGCTGCGAGCACCAGCAACCAGTGGCGTAACGTGATCAGTCGCGCCTGATAGAGCACCGGCAAAAGAAGGATGAGCCCAGCAAAAAAGAAATCATAAATCTCTTCGTCGTCCCAGTAGGGCATGAGGTCTTCCAGCAAAAGATACGCGCACACAGACAGGATCAGTACGACATGCAAAAGCGTCTTCAGTGCGTCTGCAAAAAAACCGGCGCGTGCACGCAGCGAAATACCGGTCGGCGTGAGCACATGCACGGACAGAACCAGTGCAACCAACGCCAGGGCAAATACAAGCTGTATGCTCAGCAGCACAGAAGGCGCGGAAAAATTCACCACCCCAACGGTGATGAAAAAGTTAACTGCCGCGACCAGAAAGGCCCCTGCCAGAAGTTGGGTCATACGGCGGTTCCGCACGAAGAGCACCGGATCAAAGGGAGTTTCGCGCCGGCGCCGCGCGCTCAGGATCAGAAGGAACAGGCCCATCACCAGCTTTTCGGCAAGAAGATTATCCGTTCCGAGATCCGGCGTTGACGCACCCCGGACACCCGCAGCCAGATCCCCCACAAGCACAACCGAAGACAACGCCACGGCAGGCAACCGGCCCGGTTTCAGTCGCGGCCACCGCCGCGGCGACCGGTCCGCGATTGCGATCAGGACGAAAACAGCCAGCATGACATAAAACCGGTTCGATCCGGAATCCACGAAGTCTATCTGCGCTGCAAAGGCGGCTCCGGTCCAGACCAGCACCTCCTGTAATATCTTCAGGGCCGCAGGCGCCACGAACCAAAGAGCAAACGAAAGCACCAGACCGAATGTTGCATAGACCGCAAGCTCGAAACGCATCTGACGGCGCAGGTCCTCGCCCATCTGACCCTTTGCCCGGACGTTCAGATCGCTGACATCCTCAGACCGCATAAACCGCGTGAAAATTGCGTCCGAAGTTATTTCATGTGCTGCCTTCGGACCGAATGCGCCCAGAAACTGCCTCAGACGGTCAGGGGCACGCGCGAGCGCAAGCGTCCGTTCCGCCTCGAGGTCATCACCGATGTCTGACTGAAACGCTTCAATGACCTTGCGCGCCTTTTCGGCCCGCGTCGGCGAAAGCCCCGAAACAAGCTCGACACGCAGCCAGAAAGGCAACCGTCCCTCCCTGAACCACGGCAGCGCAGACAGTTCAGCGATGATATCCGTCGCCCCGACGGGCCGGTCAAACATCAGCCTGCGCATGCGCAGTGTCAGTTCAGGCAGCAGCGTCGGAAAAATACACAGTACCGACAACAGACTGAACGCGGCGGGTGTCAATGCGGACTGCAGCCCATATACCGCATCCTCGCGCTCTTCAGAGGCGCTTCCGGCGTCACGTACCGCTTCCGCAGCTTCAGACAGAGACCATGCAGGCACCTCGCCCGACGGAACAGGCGCGTCTTTCGGACGTTCACCGATGCTGGCCACCCTGTAGCTCACATAATCACTGAAGCCCTCAGCAGATATGGGAAACACTGCGACGCCCAGTGCAATAAGCCGCCGCTCCTCGCGCCCCCAGTGAGCCCGGGGTCGCGGCGTCATAAGGGCCAGCATCCGCGGTGGTCCGTATGCTTCAGTCCACGAGGAAAGGCGACGGCCAAACCGGTCCAGCAAACGTCCGGCTTCTGCAATAAAAAGAACGACGTCACCCCGGTGCTCATCTGACAACGCTGCAGCACTGCGCAGCGGAACAGTTTCCGACACAGCCGTCCGGCATCGGACCAGCCGGTTAGGATCAGCGAGCAGATCATAGGCCTGAGCCTCCACCCCGGCCTCCTGCAACCTCGTCAGAACCAGGTCGCCCAGTACGCCAAGATGATCCGTCTGGTGTCGCCGGTCGATAAGCACCAGATGTGCGACGCTGTGTGATTCCGACTGATATGCGAGCGACAGAGCACGGCCTGCTGTCTGCGCTGCAGCCGTGGCCGTGCGTTCCGGATCGATCCGCTGCGATTCCTGTTCCCGGCGCAGGCGCAGCAGCCCCATGGACGACGTCAGTGCAGGGCCTGACAGCAACCCTGTAAAGTCGGGACCCGGCAGGGGCTTCCTTTCCGCTTCCTGCAGATCTCTGGACGCCTCCGGGTCGATAACCGCCTGACGGGCCGCCGCACGGTACATCAGCCAACCCGCAAGGATCAGAGGCAGCAGCGCCATAACACCGCGCAGCAACCCCTGCCCCGTGACCGCAACCGCGACCGCTTCGGCGACATTCTCGGCCACATCCGGAACCGCTGCCTCTCCGGTACGCTGCTCTGCCTCATCAATTGTTCTGGCCGTTTCGGGATCAACCGGTGCAACGATTTCAAGCCTGCCCGTCTGCCAGACGACAAAAGTGGCGATCACTGCCAGAAACAGACCGATCAGAAAGGCAATCCAGAAACGTCTCCGGCCGATCAGAACTTTTTTCTGATCTTCTGCAGCAGCCGGCAGCAGGGACACCGCCTCGGCCAGTGGTTCTTCAGCAGGTGCATCTTCATCGGCGTAAAATGCCCGGATCGCCCGTTCTTCTGCCTCATTTCTTGCGAGGAGCATCGCAATATGCGGCCCGAAGTCAGCAAACCCTGCAGGTTGCCAGCCCTGATCAACAAGTCCTGTAAGGTAGCTGTTAATCCGGATGTAATCTCCGGGTCCGATGTACAGGTCGGGTATACTGGCTCTGAGCCGGTCCAGCCCGGGGTCGGGCATAGGGGTCACAGCCGCTCCATCCACCGGCGTCAGTCTCCCCTGAGCCAGTTGTCGATAACCGTCATACCGGTCCGCCGGTCCCGGTCACTTTTGAGCAGGACTGAAACGGAACGGCGCAACACGTCAGGAACCGCTCTTGGATGCGTCTCTTCACCACAGTGATGCCGCATATACAGAAGCCAGTTCATGAACTCAGCCGGTGATGGCCGCTGTTCAAAGCGATTGTTGTCGCGCAGACGGGAAAACAGGTCGAGCCCGTCATTCAGCAACGCGGTACCGCGGAGATTGCTGATACGCGACACAACGATTTCCTCAAGCGTGTAGGGTGGCCGGTCGTCCGGCGTCTCCGGCACCTCTTCGTGGGGCAGCGCAGGAAACGGAATCGTGTAGAACACACACCGGCGCAGGAATGGCGCTGGCAGGGACTTCTCCGAATTTGAGGTGATGATCACCAGAGGCTTGCGCGAGGTATCAGCCCGAACCCTGATACCGAGCTCCGGCAGGTCAAACCGCATCGTATCGATTTCCACAAGGATATCGTTGGGCACATCCCGGGAAGCTTTGTCGATCTCATCGATCAGAACGACTGACTGGACAGGTTTTCCCAGACCGAGGCCCGGGAAAAGTTCTTTGAGCGGACGGGCCTGCACGCCCTGCCGCAGGGGCTCAGCCAGCGCGTCTCCGCCGGCAGCACGCACGATCGCGGCACCAAGACCCTGCAGTTTTACATAATCTTCCGGGGGTGTTCCGCGTTTTTCAGGATCGTTTGCTTCATGCAGCCGCCTGATATGATCAAAGTAATAAAACAGATCCACGGAACGGATATCCGCCTTACAGTTGATCCGCAGCACATCTCCGAGGCCCAGTTCATAGGCCACCGCATCGGCCAGCGCCGATTTGCCCGTTCCGGGTTCGCCATTCAGCAGCAGAGGTTGACCCAGCAGAACCGCGGCATTGACCGCGGTGACAAGATCTGTCGCCGGCAGGTAGCCCTCGGGCTTTTCGAGATCGGCCCTCAGGCTGGTATCAAATACCGCAGGCTTTGAGGCTTTCCTGCCGGGTTGTCCGGTATAGGGTCCACTCACTGCACAGCTCCTTCAGTCTAAAAGTTTTCAGTTCTACAAATTGTCGGGGTCAATCTTTTCCCGGCGGATCCGCTCCAGAAGGTGATGCATTTCCAGCGCGGGTTTTTCCTCAAGAAAGCTCTGCAGCTCGTACATCAGATCAATTGCCACGCCCTCATCCTCGATATGCCCCTCCGCAAAGATCTTCTGGCTCCAGAATTCGATTTCCGGATGCCTCACCGGACGCAGCGGCGGCAGTGTGACGATTTTGCTGTTCTGCTCTGAGGTCAGCGCACCATAAAGAACGGCTGCGCTGCAGGAGTCATTGCGTGTAACATCCAGAGCAAAAGACACGTGCAGGTAAAGCTCGCACGTCGCCCCTTCCGCGATCTGATCCCAGAGCTTCAGAAACGCCCGAAGGACCTCACCGTCTTCATCACTGGCGTCCTCCGTCATCGTCAGATGAAAAAGCCAGCCATCCGGAGCGCTTCTCTCCAGTGCAGTGCGCAACTCTTTCACCGAAGTACCATCTGCGTTCGAGGCGCGCAGCAGCGCCTCTTTGAGCAGGTCCACCCGGTCATCTGTTGTTGCACCCCATTCCGGGAATGCGAGGGGTTGCTTGCTTATGGTCACCCGACCACTGGTGTCCCGTTCCGCATGATCCGCGATTTCCAGAAGTGCGCGACGGTTCATATGACCATGCGCCTCCATACGCGATCCGTCGACGACAAAGGTCATGGGCGCATGGTCTGCCGGCCGTCCCCCACTCGCCTCAATCCGCAATCTGGTTTCCCGCGACAGGATACCCGCCTGCCCTTCCCGCGCGATCAGATCAAAGATCGGATGAATACCGCTTCTTGCCCGCGCGCGTCTCTCAATAAGTGGCTCCCAGACTTCCGCCAGCAGCGATACCGGCACCGCATAGGCGCGACGGCTCTGCCGCGTCTGCACCGCGCGGACCATCCCGATGATCTCATAAGTTTCCCGGTCTGTCAGCGGCCCGCCGGAAAACCCACCATAGATGATATTGTCGCTGATGACGTCATCCGTCACGAATTCGATCTCATCACGGCGGTTCGGTTCGCTCACTGTTGCGCGCGACCAACGCCCTTTGCGGTTCAGTTTTGTCTGGCCCCGTTCGCGCGGCCCGAACGCGATCACTTTCTGACCAGGCACCGGTTTCGCAGAAAATGCAGGCATGCGTGTGCTGTCCGGCAACTCCTCCAGATCAAGCAACTGTACCACAGCAATATCGACAGCGCCGCCCGGGTCGTTCACCTGGGACGGTACCGGTCGCCATGTCTCCGGCACGACCTCCGCCTGATATGTTGCAGAAGTCTGGTCCCTGAAAATCAACGTCACGGGGTCCGCGGGCGCAACCGGATCCGCAGACACATCCTTATTGCCAAGCGCTGCCGCGATCACATGCGCACAGGTCATCGCATAAAGACCATTCTGCCCGCGGCCGCGTGGCACGATGAACCCCGTCCCGACCCAGGCGGTGCCCTCGGGGTTCAGAAATCGTACAACAGGTTCAAGAGCCGGCGTGCGCATCAGGCGTCCAGGTCAGCTGCCCTTGTTCCAGGTCAGCGACACCTCGAAATTTGCCGCCGTCGATGCCTTGGCAACAATAACGCCGGCGCCGGCACTCAGCTTCAGTCCAAACTTTACCGAAACCGTGTCGGGCGTCTCGGCCAGATCCTTCAGCGTTCCGATCAGCTGGTTGGCCATCGGCCTGATACGGTCCATCGCCTCGGAAAAAGCAACCGTGCTTGCGTCGTCGCCGCGCGTCGACACCAGCGTGTCGTCCACATCTTCGATCAGAACATCCACCTCGATACCGACGGTCTGACCGCCCTCAAGCTCAAGCACCTCAACTCTGTTCATCGTCAGCCCCCTGTTCAATTAACCGGTTAAAAAAACGTTAAATATTTTACCGGACGATAACTATCCGCAGTTGAGCAGGCAATACCGGCGTTCAGGATAACGGGAACAGAAACGTCACACCGCCCGCAACCGCCCCACAGCTGCCTCCAGCGGCATCGCCCGCACACCCCCTGCCCCGGCACCTCGCGCCCGCCGGCGTAGACCAGCAGACGCTCTGTTGCGCCCAGTTCTTCCGCGGCGATGTGAAACCCGCGGGTGACTTTGGGCGAGGTGGTCCGTTTGATCTCGATGGCCCAGAGCGTCCCACCCGGCAGCGTCAGGATCAGGTCTATCTCTGCGCCGGCCGAAGACCGGTAGAACGCCGCCTCTGTGCCCCGTGGCGCCGCTGCAATAAGGTTCTCGATACAGAACCCCTCCCAGGACCCGCCGGCCACCGGATGACCCAGCAGCGCCTCAGGCGTCTCCAGCCCCAGCAGTGCGTGCGCAAGACCTGCATCGCGGATATAGACCTTGGGCGATCTGACCAGCCGTTTGCCTGCATTGGCGTGCCAGGGCGCCAGGCGCCGCACCAGCATCAGATCAACCAGCAGGTCCAGGTACCGCGCCACGCTCTGCCCCGATACACCGAGCCCCGCAGCCAGCCGCGCGGCGTTCAGCAGCCCCCCTGCTCATGCGCCAGCATGGTCCAGAACCGCCGCAGCGTCTCGGACGGGATGCGCAGGCCAAAGGACGGGATGTCGCGCTCCAGATACGTTCGGATGAAATCTTCCCGCCATGTCAGGCTGGCCCGGTCGGAGGCTGCCAGAAAGCTGTCCGGGAACCCGCCGCGCAGCCACAGCTGCGGCAGGGCCCCCTGCCCCGTCTCCCCCAGCACCAGCGGCGTCAGCTCATGGTAACTGACACGGCCCGCCAGGGACTCTGCGCTTTGCTGCAACAGACTGTCTGAGGCCGAACCCAGCAGCAGGAACTGCCCCGTCCGGTGCCCTGCCCTGCGGCGGCGGTCGATCTGACCCCTGAGCGCGCCAAAGAGCCCCGGCATCAGCTGCACTTCGTCGATGACCACCAGACGTCCCGCCTGTTCATCCAGATAGAGATCCGGCTCTGCCAGAACCTGCCGGTCGGCACTGCGCTCCATGTCCAGATAGACCGCGTCACGGGTCTCCGCGATATCCAGCGCCAGGGTGGTTTTGCCCACCTGGCGCGGACCCAGCAACACGACGCCTGCCTGTTCAGACAGGGCATTTTCGATCATTGCATGGTGGTTTCGGGGTATCATACCTTGCATTTATGCCATCAGATGGAAGATTTACAAGGTTAAAAGCGGTTTTATGGGAACCGCCCCTACCCTTTTTCGAACAGGTACTGCAGATGCTCCATAGCACGCTCGACCAGAACAGAGTTGACCGGCGCGCCCTTGATGCGGATCACATGCCCGTCACCGTCCTGACCCGACTGCAGCGTCACGCCACTGGACAGACGCAGGGTGTTGTGCGCAATCCAGCCTGTTTTCGGCCGGTCTTTTTTCGGCCGTCCGCCACGCGCAGGCCCGGCACCCACCACTTCATGGGCTTCGATCACCGGAAGCAGCGCCTCCCATTCCTCCTCGGGCGTCGCGGGCTGTGCCACGCTCAGCGCGTCCCGCAGTGGCAGTTCCGCCCCATTGCGCAATGCCGCAGACAGGCGCAGGCCGTCCCGCTCCTTAAGGTTCTCAGGGAACTCAAGCATATCGCCCAGCTCTTCGAAAATGACCGAGAAAGACCGGATCTTTGAGCGCTTGGCTTTGCTGGCCATTTTGAAAAGCGTCGCCACAGCATCCTCAACGCTCGCAAACACACCCTGCTGAGCCGCGACAACGGCGATGCGTCCCCGCTCATAATGCGACAGCTGCGCCCGGATTTCGTTCTCCTCGACCATCGCCGCAAAGCTGCCCCCCAGCGCATCAGGGTCCCGCACCAGCGCCCGGATCGTGGTGTATTTGTCCTGACCGGTCACCCCCAGCAGCTCACGCACCGCCCAGAGACGCCTGTAGCCGGAAAGAAGCCCGTAAGGCTGATCCGGCTCCCCTGCCCGCTCAAAGACCTCGACCGGGAGCCTGAGGCCATGCGCTGCGATCGAGGATTTCAGCTCTTCCATCTCCGAGGGGTCAATCACGGTCCGGTCCCGCACCATGGCGTCAGCAGCAATCTGGTCCAGCGGGATCTCCCGGATCACCCGCCCGGCCTCTTCTGCCGCGCGCAGCGTTTCTGCGTCCACGCGGTCCCGCTCCTGTGCGGCGCGCGTTTCTGTTGGCAGTATCTCTGCGGCCCGCGCGCTCTCAGCAGAAACCTGTGAAATCGGCGCTAACGCACCGGACGCTGCGGGGGTTTCGCGGCGAAACTCCGCCTCGATCCGGTCCAGATCATCCGCACTGGGTGCTGATACTTTCCTGCGTTTAGCCATGTTCTGCCTCCCTCTCATCCCGCCACCATGCGCCAACGATCAGCTCTTTGACCTCAGCCCAAGTCTGGTCAAAGGTCTCGCGACCCCGCACGTATGTGTCCCGGTTGAAATCCCGGTAATCCGCTTCGTAAATCCCGTTCACCTGCTCGCCCGCCTGCCCGACCATCGCGGTCATATCCTGCCGGAAGGTGGTCATCATATCCCCGAAGTACGCCTGGATCACATTCGCCAGATCGGTCTGCTGTGCAGCATCAAACCGGGTGATCAGCGTCCGCACAGCGTCCCATTCAAAGCGCACTTCCTCAAGCCCGAGCTTGCGTCGCTGGGTGTTCTCACCCTCTTCAATGCTGGCGAAGGTCGAATACAGCATATCAAAGAACCGGCCGGTGGAATCGAACTCCAGAAAAGACGCGCCCAGTGGCACGATCAAGATATCAGCGGCCGACAGGGCATTTATTGTCAGGTATCCGAGCGCCGGAGGGGTATCCAAGAAAATCAGGTCGTATTCCTTCAGAACCCCGTCGTCCTCCAGCCCGTTCAGCAGCGCATCCCACAGCGCCCAGGAGCGGTTCTGCATCCGCCAGACCGGGACCTGGAACTCCGCCCAGTAGAGGTTGAGCTGCGCGCCGATCAGATCAATGTTGGACCAGTGCGTAGACTGAATGAGGTTTCGCGGCGAAACCTGGAGAGCTTCTGTGAGCGTCTCGTCAAGCGGCACAGGAGCGTCACCGCGCGCCTCCCGGACCTTGTTTTCATTTTGCAGGTTGCGGGCAAAATCACGCGCAAGAATGGGAAAGGCAGTGGACCATTCATCCTCGACAGTTCCGCCCATGATGGACGTCATGGATCCCTGGCTGTCGAGGTCAATCACCAGCACCCGGTAACCGTCGAGCGCAGCGGACATCGCCAGATGAGCACAGGTAGACGTCTTGCCGACGCCGCCCTTGAAATTGGCAACGGCCAGCACCTTGGCATCGAGACCTTCCGGCCGGTAGGGACGGTATTCACGGTGGGCTGCACCTTCACTGGCAAAGTAGTCCCGCAGAGCCATGACATCCTCAAGAGAGAACCACTTGGAATTCCCTTCTCCCACACCCTGCGGCAGGTCTGGCTGGCTTTTAAGCACACGCCGGAAATGAGCCGGTGCTACCGGAATGAGATACCGGCAAATTTCCCACGTAGAGAACCGACGCAGACGCTTGTGACCATCGGGCGCATGCCCTCCCTTTGCCAGCTCCTCCCGGCCCTTGGCCGCGAATGCTGCGGCTTTTGCGAATCGCGTCGTTCCGACAGGATCAGGCAGACCGGAAGCGGCCTGCTCCGGATCGATTCCATAGTAAGGGGGTAGGGGAGACTTGTCGCGTGATGTCATACTGAACTGCCGATGTCAGATAGTTTTTATGTGTTACGGCAAAGTATCTCACATGATCAGACAAAAAGGAATCAATCTGTCCCGGAAAAGAAGAAACACAGACAGTTTGTTTATTATCTTTAAGAAACTTTAGAAACTTTGCCGTTTTTTATACTAATATTATCAATGCATTAGATGTCTTTGGGTTGCCGCCTACAGGACGAAGAGTACCCGGATACAGGATAAATGGTACCGGAATACATGCCCAAAGGCACCGATTCGCGGGATACAGGGTCTAAACCTTTGTATAGGGACTGTATCAGGATCGTTGGAAGTACGGTCGTCCCGGATATGGGTACCTTACAGCCTGAAAGCCGTGCGCCGCATAAGTATCCGGATAGAGATTGAGAACGGGTGCCATTTGGCGTAACCTGACCATAAAGGTCCGCAGAGACCTAGTTGGCAGAGGCACCGCCTGAGATGCAGGACATACCCAAAGACAAACTAACCGGATCCCTCCGGCGGGGCGAGGTGAAAAAGCACGTCGCCGCTATTCATGTCTCCGGCAAGCTGACGCTGTTGCAGCGCAAGCTGAGCAATGTGCTGCTGCTGAATGCCTATGACACCCTGACACAGGCGCAGAGCTTCCAGATGGACGCGCGGACGCTGTGCCTGATGGTGGGGTACAATTCCAACGACTTTGACACCCTCAAACAGTCCCTTCGTGGCCTGGCGGAAACGGTTGCCGAATGGGACATGCTGGACGAAGCGGGTCAGCAGGAATGGGGCGTATCCAGTCTTCTGAGCTATGCAAAACTCAAAGGTGGTGTCTGTGAATACGCCTATTCGCAGGCGCTGGCGGAGAAGCTGTCCGATCCGAAGGTCTTTGCGCTGATCAACCTGAACATTCAGCGGCGGTTCACCAGTGGCCACGCGCTGGCGCTTTATGAGAACTGCTACAGATTTCACCGCACCGGCAGTACGGGCTGGTGGCCGCTTGAGACCTTCCGGCGGCTGATGGGGGTGGATGACAGCACCTATTACGAGACCTACAAACACCTGAACGCCAAGATCATCAAACCCGCGGTGGCGGAGGTGAACCGGACAAGCAACATTGTGATTACGCCGGAGGTGCGCAAGCGGGGCAGGGCGGTCACGGACATCCGCTTTGCCATAGCGCCGAACCCGCAGCTGGCGATCCTGGACCTGGACGACGGCGAAGGGCTGCGGCGTGCTCCGGTCTATGAGCGCCTGCGCGGTATGGGCATCAGCGACCGTCTGGCGCGCCAGTGGATGGCCCAGCACGGCGAAGAGACGGTCGCTGGCAAACTTGACTACGTGGCTGCCCAGTCGGATGTCCGGAGCCCTGCGCGGTACCTGGCCGCAGCTCTGCGCGATGATTATGCGGGGCAGGGGGTGACGTACCGTCCGAAGCGGCCTCCGTGGGCGGCCGGGCGCGGCGTCTGGGGATCGTGAGAGATCTCGCGGCGCGCCGGACACCGACCCAGCGGGATGCCGACCGGCGGATGTTTCTGGCAGGAATTGAGGACGGCGCAAAGCGTGCCGATTTCGAGCGCCATGGCTGGATGTCGGCGCTGAACGCCGAGGAGATCGTGGCCTTTTGGGAGGATCTGTTCCCGGGCGCGTTCGACACCTGAGCGGGCGGGGTCAGACGATGCGGGCAGGGGTCCCTTTGGTGGTTTCCCACGTTCTGCTGGCTTCAAGTGACCATTTTGCTGTCCCGTCGCGGGTGTCCACGATCAGGTGATCGGCCACGTCGATGATCAGTTGCTGCACCCCCCGGATGACAGTCTCATAGGCGGCACCGTCCCGCTCCAGCTCTGCATCCGACCAGCCCGGAGGGCGCATGTCGAGATGGAAGAGCCGGTGGCCAGAGGCATGAAGGCCGGAGATTTGTTTGGATTCTGAGCGCATGGAATCCAGTAAATCATTGATTTCATGAATTTCTTTTCCAGACCCCAGATGTGCCGCCGCAATCCTGTCAACCGTGGAAACGCCCGCTGCATCCAGAAGGATCACAGATGCAGGCCGCCCCGTTTTCTTTTCCCAGGCCTGTGCGAGATGCACGGCAGCCAGCCGGTCAAACCCCGGCGCATTCGGCGTCAGGATTTCGAGGGTCCGCCGGTCACCATAGGGCATTCCGGTCAGCAGCTGATCCAGCGTGCGTGTCACCGCGAGCCGCGTTTCCGTCGTGTCCACCCGCAACGGACCAATCACGCCGATGCGCAGGCGCTGCCGCCAGCAGGGTTTTTCAGGATCTGCCTCGTGCCGCGCGATCCCGGTGTGCAGCGCCGCACGGACATTGATTTCGTCTTTTTCTCGCTGCTCTGGTGTGAGGTCGTCGTAAGGGACCAGCAGGGGGTGTCTTTTCTTTTCGTTGTCGCGGATCCCGTCTGAAGCCCGGGCAAAGCCCTCGAGCCGGCGTTCGGCGTTCCACCGTTCGTGTTCGGTCCGGGACAGATCATCAATAAGGGCGTCGTCGCCCAGAGCATTGTTCGCAGCACCGGGTTCGAGGCGCAGCCCGGCAAGGTATTCGCCGGCAGGTGGCGCGAAACCTGCCGCATAGAAGATTTCCACGGCGGACAGGGCGGCACGGTAGCTGGCCCGGCGTGCTGCGGTGCTCATGTTCTGCCAGTCGTTTTCCGGCGTTTTTTCCACGTCCGGGGACAGGCGCCATCGGTTATGAATGTCGCCGGCAAGGGCTTCGTAGACCGCTTCCATACTGTGATCTTCCGCGTCGAGCGTCCGGCCGCCAAAGGGAACAACGCCGCCCGTCAGGTCGCGGAAGGGGGCGGCGGCGACCGAACTCTGGCTGTCGCTGCGCATGAAAACGGGGGCCTTAAGGCAGAGCTGTTCGACCTGCAGCTGGCGCAGCCGCATAGCGATGGCAGTGTTGCGCGCATCGCTGCCCGCCGCGACGACCACAGCGGTGACCGGCATTTCGGTTTCAAGCTGCTTTATGGTTTCTGCCTGCGCGGCGGCACAGCATTCCAGCGCGTCCATTTCGACAAACCCGATCCGGAAACCATTGTCGCCGAAATCCGGGTTTTCAAGATCCGGGCGTTCGCGCCGCAGGCGGGTCCGGGCGGCATCGGTGTCCTGGTCGATGATCGTGAGGTGCAGGGCGGTGAGCCTGTGGCTGTGGCAGCGCAGCGCGAGTTCTTCAGCGATGGCGAGGTTGGTGCTGCCCATCCCGATCAGCACGACGTGCACGCGGGCCTGGCCACGCAGACCGGCCAGTGCCGTGGGCGCCATGGATGTCACCAGTGCCCGGGCGACCGTGTCCGAACGGGAGATCAGCGTGGCCTTTGCGAAATCCGGTGAGAGCAGATGCTGGTCGCGCGCAATGGAGTTATCCTCGATCCGAAGCGCAAGCCGGATGCCGGCGTTCCGGCCGGCAGTACCGGCCAGCCAGGTGCGGGCGTGTTCGACATTTGTGGCGGTGTCCGGATCGCCGAAAATAACCTGATCCGGCGCGCCCAGGGTGGCACCGGTCGCCGTATCGCCGGTCATGGCGTCGGGGATCAGGAGGACAGATCCTGCGCGCTTTGGAAAGGTCAGTTTTTCCAGCCGGTCGGCGGTATCAAACACCACCAGCGGCCGTCCCGCGTCCACCATATCCACTGCGTAGCGCGATGCGCCGATCAGGACAGTATGGCCTTTCATGCGCCTTGCCCGTTCGCGCAGTATGTGGAGCCCCATGACTGAGAAAATCAGGCTGGCGATGGCGGAGAAGGTCGTTACCAGCCCGGTGAAGCGCGCCGTGGTGATCCAGCCGTTCAGGTCCGGCGAACCCGGGCGGGCGACATAGCTGCCGTCGCCGGTGAAGGCGAGAAGCGTGAGGTAGAGAGCGTCCCAGAAGCCGCCGCTGCCGGATACTGCGTAGAACTTCGTCCAGCCGATGAGGCCTGTGCACAGGGTCACAATGGCGCAGGACGCCAGAAACCAGAGCGTGATCCGTGATGTTCCGTTCATGAAGCGCCTTTCCGGAAAAACCTCTGCAGGTGCGCGTCGAAATCGGGTAAGCGGGCGATGTAGTCCCGGGTGAGATTATAGAGTGGCGTGATCGTAGCGGGATCGTCAAACCGGTGAAACCGCCGCAGATCGCGCGGGCTGACGTTCAGACCCGCCTTATGCAGCTCTTCCTGCTCCAGCGGCAAATCGAGCCGCAGATAGGAAAAAGCGGGTTCCGACATCAGAAATTCGTCCCCCAGCGTGCCGATTTCGGAATTGATCGGGCGGGAGGACTGCGCGGCACCGAGCCATTGCATCATGGCGCGCGTCTCGGTCTCGGCATCACCGGTCATTCCGCGAAGCGCGGAATATGCAAGCCGCAGCGGCCCCATCCGGGCCGCCTGCCGGGCGGGCAGGCGTTGTCGGAAATGACCTGTTCCGATGGACAGCACCGAGAGGTTCTGTGCCCCCGGGGCCCAGTTCAGCCCGAAGGCGCGGGCCCGTGCAAGCCGCAGAAGGACCAGACTGGGGTCGTTGTGGGGCGATAACCCACCATCAACAAATACGCCCTCCTGGCCTTGCCCGATATCAATTGTCTGCTGGTCAAAAAACGTCGGCGCGGCCGTTGCAGCGCGCAGCAGCCGGGATACGTCATAATGCCGGTTGCCCCTGAAGGAGCCGTCGGGCGGATCGTCAAAGTAGGGCGCGGTCGGAATGTTGTTCAGGACCCACGGGCTGCCGGTATCAAGCCGTTTGGTCACGATGGCGAGATACGTGCGGAAAGACGGGTCGCCGAGCGTCAGATCACCGATTGTTTTGCGGAACTCCTGCTCGAGCAGCGCGCCATCAAAAACCGCCGCCTGACCGGTCAGGCCACGCCAGCGCCGCCGCGAAAAGAAGTCGGCTGCCCGTTCACAGTAGAAATGACGGATGTCCGTCAGCGGCATTCCAAGCGCCAGGGCAGTGGCGATCAGAGCGCCGGTCGAGGTACCACCCACGAGGTGGAAAACATCACAAAGCCGCGTGTCAGGGCCGAAACTGCGCTGGCACGCGGCCTCGACCGCCTCCAGAAAGGCGACTTCTACGATACCGCGAACGCCCCCGCCGGACAGGGCAAGTATCCGCTTTGGCATCGGGTGCTGCGGCTTCACGCTGTTTCGCTGCCCCGACCGGGAGCGGTCCAGCGCCGGTCCGGTACGAGCGGGAAAACCGTGCCGGAGAAAACGGGGTTTTCCGGCGTGGTCATAGCGAACGTTCTGTCCATGACAAAAAGTCTATGCAGTCCGGTACACGACGGGAAGGGGATTCTGCCGCGCCGGCATTCCCGGTGCAGCAGTTCCATGCGGTCAGCCGTCCATTTCTTTGCGGATCCGGTCGAAAATCAGGCCGTCGAGCGCATTCGGCTGCAGCCGGGCTTTCGTGGTCTTTTTGCTGTCCTCTATACTGCCGGTTTCGCGCAGGTATGTGCGCGACATGCGCGGCGGGGGCAGGGGGTCCTGGTCGGGATCAAAGAAGGGGTTCGGGTCGAACTTCCCGTCAAAGACCGGGTCGGTCAGGTAGTTGGGCAGGCGCGCGACGACGGCCTCGTCACCCGCAATCTGCAGTAGCATTTCACCGCGTTCCATTTCCAGAAACTGCCGTCCGGAGATGAAACCGACAAGGCCTGCCATGTCCTCGGCCGCGCCGAGGTTGTTCGCGCCAAAAGCCTGAAACACACGGCTGTTGTTGACCATGGTCTGCCAGTCCAGCGGATAGAGCGTCTTGAGCTGGCTGACATCCTGCCAGAAGCTCCAAGTCTGCAGGCCATACCCGCGCAGGAGCGTGATCGCGGTGCGCAGCTGTTCCAGAGTGCCAAGCTGGGCGGCCTCGTCGAGGATAAAAAGCGTCGAGGCCTGCGGTTTGCTGCGGCGGCGCAGGATCAGCTGGATCAGAGAGCCGATCCACAGCCGCAGCACGCGGCCATGGCTTTGCAGCATGTGCGGCGGCATCACGATATAGAGCGATGTCGGCCCGCCGGTCACGATGTCATCGAGGTCAAAGGTCGTGCGTTCGAGGCAATGCTGGATCAGCGGGCCGCGTACAAAATCGATCCCTTCCTGCGCAAAGGCTATGATCCCGCCCAGTGTTTCGGAGGCCCCGATAGACAGGGCGCCCTCGATCAGGCGCACCTCAGGGTGGCGGGAGTTTTTGAGGCGTTTTGCGACGGCTTTCTGGTTGGCTGTCAGTTCGTGCACGATGCGCCGGACCTGAGTCAGGGTGCGCTGTTCTTCGGGCAGGTCGGTGACCACATGCAGGACGATCCCCGAGGAGCAGCTGCTGCGCGCGCGAAACCCAGAACTGGTTCTTGGCACTGTCGATACTGTTTGGCAGCAGCGCCATCACAAGGGCTGCGGCCTCGTCGACGCTTTCGGGGCTTTCCGGGCGGATCAGATCGAGCGGGTTAAAGCCGCCCGGGTCCTCGCGGGTGATGCCCATCGGGTCAAGAACCACAACATTTTCGCCGCGTTCCCGGCGGGAGCGGGCCGTAACAGCGGCGTTTTCACCTTTGGGGTCCACGACAATGACGGGGCCGTTGTGCCGCAGCAGGGCAGGGATGATGCATCCCACACCCTTGCCCGCACCGGTCGAGGCGACGGTGATCAGGTGCCCTTCGTCCTCCATCAGAATGGGGTCGATGAAGCCATCGGCAGGCGTGATCGCCGGATCCCCGAAGCTGAACCCGACAGGGGATCGGGCGTGTTTTGTTTCCATTGACCAGCCAACGATCAGACCGTTGTCCGGCAGGTTCTGCGGGTACCGCAGGGCGGTGGTCTGCTGGGGAAAGGGCAGGGTGCTGTCCGGCATGGCTCAGTCCTCGTTGCGCAGGCGGCGCACAGCGCCATCAAAGATCAGCGGAGGGTTGCGCGAGACTCCCTGCCGGATCGGGGTGTCAGATTCCATTCTGATATGACCATCGCCTTCGATTTTGAACTGCGCCTCAAAGAAGGTCGTTCCATAAAGCACATTGGCCGTCCAGAGACTGGTTTCTGTGTCCAGCGCCGGTGGGTTGACCGCGACGTCGACATCGCCCTTCAGATCATCAGCCGACGTGATGATTTCAAACGGTCCCTCGTCTCCATGCACGAAAAAACAGAAGAATTTCAGGTAAGCGTGCTGCACATCCGTGTCCGAGAGGTCCGGGCTGACCTCGCTGTTCAGATCATGGATGACAGCAGAATTGCCGTCGAGTTTGCGGAAACCGTCGCGCCCGTAAAGGCCGCACATCCATTCCACCGGCTCACCCGGAAATTCGGTCCGGATGTCGCACAGAACGTGGTCCGGGTAAAAGGGCAGGGGGGCAAGGCGGATACCCGTGATATTGCGCCTGCGGGGCATGACCTGAAAATCAAACAGGCGTTCGGTCAGGAGTTCGGTGGTCTGTGTCGTGAGTGTGCGCCAGTTTTCATCCGGCACAGGCGATAGGGAGTGTTCTGTCATGAGGTCTTTTTCTTTTCGGTGCGGACAGTTTTGCCCCGCAGCCCTGACACATCGTCATGGTTGATCATGATATGCACAGGGAACATTCTGCGGCCCTCCGGACGTGCAGAATCAATGGCGGGCTCAAACGTTTTTTTGAAATACTGATCGGTCCACACTTCCGGAGATGCGGCACGGACTGTCATGCACAGAGAGGTGGGGTATTTCATCCATCCCCTGATCTGGTTGACCGCCGTTCTGAGTGATTGTTTTTTTCGTCGTCCCAAACATTTATAACCGGCACCCGAAGGACAAGCTCGTACATCTCATTGGTCAGTTCCGGCAGATCAAACAGGTCAAGGGTCGGGTGCTCACGCTGCGGTCGCGCCTGCACCGTTTCCCCGGAATAGGAAAGCGAGGTCAGAATCCCGCGGATGGCCGCTGCGTCAAGCTGGCGCCTGTTGGCCTTCTCTTCGACATCAGCGGTGTCATCTCCCCGCAAGATTTCGGAATTGGTTTCTTTTCCGCTGGGTTCTTCTGCCTCCGGAGTTTCAAACAAATCCCGGTATGGTCTGAAATCCGGGTGCAGCCGCATGGCATTGCTGCGCTTTTTTGTGTTCCGTGCCGCTGACCAGCCGCGGAGTGCACGCTCGACCATCCAGCGGCGATGTTCCGCTTCGGAGACCTGACCCAAAACTGAAGCTGGGCTGAGTTCAGCCAGATCTGACCCTGAGAATACACGCGCCATGTATTCACCGTTCAGACGCGGCAGAACGCCCGCATACCGACCGGACCAGTCATATCCCAGTTCCCACAATCTGAGCGGCGCAAACTGCGCGGAAGACAGATTTGACAGGCGCCCCTCGTCGCTGAGTTCGGACCATCCGGCTTTGTATTTTTGTCTTTCCAGCTCGTATGCCTGTGTAAACGAGGTGCGTTTTTCCGGATTGGCCGGACCTTCGCCATCGCCCCACGGAGGGGGACCATACGTCTGGATCAGGTCCTCGAGGCCTGATTTTTTATAATTTTCATCAGCGGCCGTCTGATAATGGGCATGGATACTCTGCGCAAGCCGGGTCAGCTGTTCATCAAAGAAACTGAGCGACGGAACCACGTCCTGCATGCCGCCGAACGGTGCGACCAGATGCACCGGATCTTCCTGTCCGATCATTACCGCTCCGGGTGTGCACACATTTCCCTGCCATTGTCTTGGATAGACCGGACAGGGAGGTCGTTTGCCAGACAGCATCTCGCGCTCAAGCCGCATGGCGAGTGCCACGTTGGTAGAGTCGTCCCTGCAACAGATAACCCAGGCTGTGACCGGAACATCAGTGGCATGATCAGCGGCGCAGACGCCTTCGGCGAGCCCGGAGAGGAACTCAATCTGGGGGCGGTCCTGTTCCGGGATCGTGTTGTCAAAAACATGCGGCATTGCGGCATGGAACCTTTGAGCACAGCCGTCGTGGTCCCGGTCTATGACCGTGATCAGCGGCGCGCCAAGTTTGCTGCAACAGCCATGCAGCATGGCCTCGCGGGCGATCGCCATACCGAGGTCTCCACCGCCGACGACCACGACGTGCAGCCTGGGTTTCTTGCCGGCTGCTGAGGGTACCCGGCTGGCGCGTTCTGCCAGCCAGGTTCTGGCAAAAAGATGTCGTGCTGTTTCTTCCCGAATTGCAAAGCCGGTAAAACGTCGTTGCCTTTCAAGCCCTGCTTCGCGGGTCATCTGCAGTTGATGATGCATTTCTGTGCTGGTGAAGTGCACAAAAACTTTGTCTTCGGGTTGCCCCGCGTCCGGATAATCCGCGATCCTGCGGCCAATCTGTTGTGCCAGTTCGAGGCTGAGACTGTCATCACCACAGGCAATGATGATCCGCCGGGCCCGGTGCAGCAACAGTCCACGGAAAGCCTGTTCGTTCCGTGCATCCCGTTCTATCAGAATAATCCGGTGTTTCGCGGCAAATATTTTGGCAGCCTGATCAAAGGTCCGCGCAAGGATCGTCAGCGGCACCCCTTGATCGGTCAGATATCCTGCGATTTCCTCATTCAGCGCCCCGTATCCAATCAGAATATGCCGGTCTTTTGACCGGAAGATTGCCTGGGACCACGTCTTCAGCTGGCTCCAGGGATGAGCAAAAAGGAGTTTTACAACCGCAAGGGTTAACAGGAACGCTGCGAGAAAACGCGCAATGTTCAGTTGCCAGTTTGCCGGGGTGCAATCAGTGTCATAAGCCAGAGCGAAAAACTGTACCGCTTTGTATAACGGATCAGATGCGCCGCACAGAGCGTAGCCCCATGTCCCGAGCAGGATAACAAACAACGCGGCAATCGGACCAAAAAACCTGAAAGCCTGATTGACAATCCACCGGAGTGTGGCTCTGTCACGGCGTCTGGCAATATGGGAAGTCTTCATCGGAACGGATGTTTCTCTGATCAAATCATGGTCGGGTGTAAAGTTTTTGGCCGAAACGCTTCTGCTACTGAACTACAAGTACCGGTATAAGCCCAGCGGTTTCTGAGACCTCCGGGGTATGGTGCCAGCGCGCCCGGGCATGGCTGCGTTTTGCAGGCAGTGGAGCCGGAGCGGGACAAAAGTCTGGCGCTCGTGCGGTCTGCGGGTTTAGCTTTGGGAAACTCTGTTCGCCAGGAGAAGCAGATGACAGATGCATATGACCCGGAACCTGGTCTGTCACCCTCTGGTGTACTGGTGCCCAACCCGTACGGAGGGATCATCAGCGAGGACATTCCACAGGGGATCCGGGATGCAATCCATTTCCGGGATAACAATACCTGCCGGGCCTGCGGGTTTTTGTCCACGCGGTTTATGGCGGTTCAGCCGGTTGTTGCTGTTCCTCTTCTGCCAGAGGACTACGTGACCCTTTGCCGGCCTTGCTGGATGCTTGAAAATATGGATCGGGCCGTCATTCACGAGTCCGCTGCATTCGCGTGGATTCCCGAGCTGACACAGCGCGAAATCAACAGCGGGCTGCCTCTGATCTATATTGAGCGACAGTCGCGTAACAGCACAGCGGGTGAGATCATCAGGAAACTGCTGGATACTTTCAAGAAACGCAGCGACAAAGCTTACAAACGCCTCGGTGCCAAAGACCGGGACAGGTTTTTCGCTGTTCTGTCTGACAATGGTAAAAACCACAGAGCCCGTCTGGAGGGTGTGGACCTCCGGGAAGAGGGACTGCGGATCTGGCCCCTTGACCGGTGGATCGAACATTCCGGTCAGATGGAATTTAATTCGTACCCTATGATGATTTCTCACTGGCGAAAGTCCCGGCCTGTCACGCCGTACGGAAACCGCGCCGCCGGGCTGATTGCGCAGGACTGGCTTACGCGTATGACCTCGTGACTATGCCAAAGGTGCCCTGACCCGCACTGGCATATCCGCCGCGATGGGTTCATCTTCCAGCAACTCGATCATGCCTGATGGCTGAACGGCAAAGTTGGCAATAAAAATTGCGTTGGAATAGCTGACTACGGCGTCCAGCATGAAGTACCCCTGGTCGTTCTTACCCTCATAGGTAACGGGTCGGGCAGTGCCTTCAACAATGCTCTGAACTGTTGGGTCCGCCGCAGGAAGCAGGGGGTCCCCGGCGTCCTCGAGGATATAGAAAGGTCCTTCCTCGCCGCGCACGAAAAAGCAGAAAAACCTCAGATAGTCGGCGACATTGCTTTCGTTCAGTTTGATTGGTGCCTTTGCGTTGACCTCGTGAATTGGAGGAGATGTGCCATTCAGCCAGTAGAGGTTGCCTTGGTCGGTGAGGTAGCAGAGCGCAAGATCCGGTGTTTTAAAACCAGGGTCGGTCACCTGAATCAGTGCAACTTTGTCGTACCAGGGGAGAGATCTCCAGTGAACCTCCGCCGTGTCCGGGTTGATTGTGTACTTGCCGCCAGCAGGGTTGACCTGTTCAATAAATTTATCGCGCTCTTCGCCTTCGACAGGCGCCCAGAACGTGTTTTCAGTGTCAAATTTCGCGTAAATGTCGCTTGCAAGGCCATTCTGCAGAGACTGAGTGAGGCCGTTTCTGATTTTTGGTGCACCGGTTGGGTTCGGTGTGGTTTTCCCGGCAGGCATTTTCGCCGGGCGTCCGTTTTTGTCTGGCCGCGGTGAAGATTTATGGGTGCTTTTGGCCGCTTCGCGTTCTTCATGTTTTTCAGCGAAAGAACGCAGCAACGCTTCCATCCTCTCAACCCCGGTGTCTCCGGATGCATCCTTGTGGGCGCTGTGCGATTTGAGCTGTTCATAAAAGAAGTCGGCGAGCGGTAGACCGCTTTTCGGATGCCGGATATCCCGCGGGTCTGCGTACTCCAGGAGAAGCGCCGCACACCCATAATTGCCGTGGGCGACCGCTTCCCAGATAAGATCCCTGAGGGGCAGGTTTTCCGTGCCGGTATGATCGACAAGCAGGCCGAGCGCTTTTTCTGAACCAGCCATAACGGCCATCAGATGCGCCGTCAGTGCGGGTCGGTCCTCGACGGTCTGCATTGCATCGGTGTCATCAAGGGACAGCAGCCATTCGACTATGTCTGCATGGTTCAGCGCGGCGGCAATCATCAGCGGAGTACGACCCGAACTGTCTCCCGCACCAGTCGAGAAACCAAGTTCAACCAGTCTTTGCACAATACGGAGCCGACCGCTCGTGGTTGCAAGATGAAGGGCAGCGGGACAGCTTGTGCAAAGATCCGGACCGTTCCATGCTTCTGTCAGAACAGACACGCTGCGGAAACGACCGGCGAGGCAGGCGAGTTCCAGAGCGGTCCTGCCATCTTCGTCACGCGCATTCATGTCAAAAAATGCCTTGGACATGAGGAGCGCCAGCAGGTTCGCGTTGCCGTTGACTGCAGCGACATGCAACGGGTTCCGGCCGTAAACGTCATCCATGTCTTCCGGCAGGTCCGAGTTCAGAAGAAACCGCAGCACATTTTCATTATTTGATGCACAGGCCTTGTGCAGAAGGGTCAGCTTCTGAAGATCGGTTATTCTGTATTCATTCACGAAATCAAATTTGCGGGAGGGATCGTTTGCGGCAATTTCGATTGCAAGAGTAAGATCCTCGCGCAGTAAAGCAGCCTGCAGCGGTGTATTTCTGTCACCGTCCCGCATTTTCAGGTCGGCAACTTTTGCGAGCAGCGTCGCGCAGTCTTCCTGACCTTCTGAAATTGCCAGGTGCAGTGGCGTTTGCTTTCCACCATTTCTGCAATCGGGATTTGTCCCCGCCGAGAGCAGAGCGTTGACGCAGCGTGCATTGCCCTCCTGGACCGCGACATGCAAAGGTGTCCAGCCCTGAAGCTTCAGTTCAGGATCAGGCGGCTTGTCCCTGGCCATCGCCTCTTTGTGCTTGTGCAGATCCTCCCCCGTCCAGACGTGAACCATTTCAGGGTTGGCGTTGCCGGAACCATTTTCGATCATAAACCGCGCAAGATATCCTGCAGTGACCGGCTGATCATATTTTACGGCATAGTGCAGTGCGGTTGCGCCGGTTTCTGCCTTCTGATCGCAGGAGACTCCCAGTTCAAGCAGCAGTTTTATTGCATCCAGCGCCCCATGAATGGCCGCAAGATGCAGAACGGATAGGCCGAGTGGTTTTTCGGATTTGGGATCCAGTGTTGCATTCAAGTCTGCTCTGGTTGCCAAAACTCTGAGGCTGTTACACTGATTATTGGACACCGCGAAATGGGCAGGCGTCCAGCTGTTGCTAGCACGGACTTCCGGGGCGGTCTGATGCTCGGTCAGGTAATATGACACCAGGTCCGCATGCCCGTTGCTGGCAGCCCAGTGAATTGGGTGCAGCGGCTCGTCGGTGATTTTTGCGCCCGCATCCAGCAGCCTTTTGGTGAATTCCACGCTTCCGCTAATGGCAGCAGTCTGGAGCGCTGTATACTTGTTTTCCTGGGCAAGGTTGGGATCGGCTTTGAATTCCAGCAGCGTTTCCAGCACGTCCATATCGGCATCAAAACAGGGCCCGACAATTGCTGTCCGGCCGTCAGCACGACGGACATTCACGGCTTCCGGATCAGACGTCAGCATATCGCGCAGAATATCGGAGCGCCCGTAAATCGCTGCAAGATACAGATGATTGGACTTGAAAAGTGTCTTCTCAACGACTGCCCGTGGCGTGTTCAGCCGTGCCATAAGTGCCAGGCAGTAGTCTCTGAGGCGGCATTCTGCCGGGTCGATATCATTCACGAAGAAGCTGTTGAACCGGTGCAGCCAAAGCCCGAGCATTTCACAGGCCGCTTCCCCGAATTCCTCAATCTGGAATTCGTCGATGGCACGGCCTTTTTCCCACCGGCGCGCATCAGTACGCATCTCCTGGCCGATACGGTACAGGGGCCTTTCGCGTTCCATAAACTCCGCGGCTTCAGGCCATTTTTTCAGAACGGTTTCATGCACCAGCCGCACTTTGCCTTCGCCGTCGTCCATCAGAAGACGGTATTTGCGCAGCGCTCTGGCAATCTGTTCCTCTGAGCCCGTGGTTGGCATTGGGATTGCAGGCAACGAAAACTGGGTATCGTCGTCTTCGGAATCGCCAGCCCACCTTACAAGTTTGCGCAACAGGTCATCGAGGGTACTGTCCTGTGCGCGGATCTCTGTTTTGGTCCGCGCCTCTTTCATCGCCATTTCGGCAAGAACGGCGATAACGCCGTCCAGATCGGCGTGTTCCCCGGCCATTTCCAGGCTGATTTTTTCCGGAGACGTGTCAAATCCCTGAAAAGCCGCATTCATCTGGTTTGAGGCATCGGTCTGGTCCTCGTCCTCAGATGCCTGCGCGGTTTCGAACTTTTCTTCCATGCCGGTTCACCTACATGACGGTGGATCTGTTCCAGCACCAGGGACACCAGTGGCATGACCCGGCCGGCAAGCCTGCCTTCTTCTTTGGACTGGATGCTGCTGACCTGCTGCAGAAGGTGGGTCAGCAGGTCATCCTCCAGATAGCTGTGATTTATGGTTTCAAAGGGACGGGTCATGATCCGCCGAAGATCCGCCACGCTCGGCACGCGCAGCTCGTATTCATGTACGGATGTACGGTCCCAGAGTGGCCCCAGTTTCGGGTGTTCACGCATTTTTTCGAGCCGCCGCTGACGCAGCGTGGCAGCAATGAACAACCTCTTTGCGTTGAGACATTCCGTAATGAAATCAACAAACGAGGTCCATTGCCCGGCCTGTTCTGTGTCGTGAAGCATGTCCACGATTTCTTCAAACTGGTCGATCCCGATAATCAGACGGTGGTCATTCTGTGCATCGGCTTCGCCGGCTCCGACCAAAGCCTCAAGGGTCCGGAAAACCCAGGCCCCGCGCGCTTCAGGCTGAAGTTCGGCGTAGGTTTTGCTGTGGTGGTTCAGTTGTGCCGGGTCCGGTGTCTGGTTCTGGAACTCCCGCTGAAGTTCAGCAAAAGCTTTGTCGAAAACAACTTTGAGAGGGTCGTTTACGCTTGCGACTTCGGCGCCTGACAACAGTTGGTTCGGGCGGAAAACCACGTGCGCATAGCGTCCGGTGACCCTGTAGGAGCTGATCAGGTCGCCAATCAGGCCCGCCCGCAGAAACGAGGATTTTCCAACGCCAGAGCTGCCTTTGATCCAGAAAAACTGAGGTGCTTTCGGATCGGCATATGCAGCTTCAACGAGTTTAACAGCCTCTTCGGCCTCATCCTCACGACCGAAATACGCGGCATGATCTTTAACATCGTAACTGCGCAGGCCCATGAAAGGGTTTATCCCGGTCGGGTCCTGGCTTCCGGTCAGGCCGTTGTTCCGCAGCCAGGACCGATACGCTTCCTCGATTTCGTCGCCTTTTTCGATGAAGCGGGGTTCACGCCCCTGAAGGCTGAGGTACTTCGCAAAATTTGCAAGGCGGATGCGCTGTTGGGACAGTTTATCCTGTTCTGTCCGCAGTTTTCTTTTCCGACCTTTGTACCTGTTATTGGTTTCTTCCCAAAGACGGTCGTTTCCCCACGGCGCATCTTCGGGATCTTCATAATCGAGGACCTCTTTTGGAGACGCAAAACAGATAAAAGAAGGCAGACGTTTTTCGGAACCTGCAGCTTCCAGCCTCTGTTGTCCCGCGAGTGCGCAAAGTACCTCAAAAGTGCTTCCTGTTAACGGAAAGCCACCGTCCTCTTCGGCTCCTTCCTGCCATGGATGAACAAGGCGGTACCGTTTGCTGCCTTCTGTAATTCCGGTGGTCAGATCGGGGAGGCTCTGCAGCATATCACAGGGGAAATCCGATGCGAGGTTCTGGCCGACTTTTTCACCAAAGAAGGCCACTATGCCTTCGGACAGTTTATCATCCGGACGCGCGATGAGCTTCTGGATTTCTATAGAATCCAGAATCTTCCCGTTCGGCTTCCTCATACTTGTAGATGCTTATTCCAAGAGACCTCGCACCCTGACGTCCCATATCTTCAACAATCGAGGACGCCATGTTCCTGAAGCGTACCATGTCGCCCGGTGACGCCACAAAGATGGATGGCTCCTCCAGTTCATAAAAAAAGTGTTTCATCAAATAACCACCCTTCCCGGTACCCTAGTTCTGTCATTTGAGTTGCGCCAGAGGGCAGTGACAGATGCAGCGTATCAGCAGGTTTTCAATGGTTGCCTGTCTCGCAACCGGGACCCCGAAAATGGTAAATTTTACAATCGTGCGGGCATTCAGGGTGCGCATGATCCGGTTCTCTTCCACCATGATGCGCTGGCGGCCATGGCAGAAGGCCAGTTGGTTGCTGATACAGCGCTCGTCGCACCAGCGGATAACACGTCAGGGCATCGGGGTTACTGAACGTACTCTCACGCGGCGCAAACGCATCTCCATCAGCGTGCCGGTGGCGTCATCGACGCAGACGAGCAGGGTGCAGGCAGGTCCGCGATCCCCAAGCCAACGGTGGTCTGACCTGTCAATCCGGATCAGGTTGCCAAAACACTCCCAGAGCAACCGCGGCTGGTAAATGTGCGTCGCTGTTTGCGCGAGAGCCAGATGCCATCTTCCTGCATCTTCGGGCACGGCGACTGTGTTCTCGACTGTGCCATTCTGCTAGGGTGAAGAAGGGTCACAAAACCAGGTCCGGGTTCCGATCCCGGCCTGCAGGTGGGGCCAGCTGACAAACTGGGTGCCGCGGTCGAAGGTGATTGAGCGACGCGCGATATAGGGCAGATCACGGACAGCTTTCATGATCTTGCCCATGACCGGCTTTGTGCGTTTGTCTGGGTTCTTCAAAAGTACGGTGAACCTGCTGACGCGCTCGACCAGAGAGGTTATGTTCGACTGACCAAAGCGTTTTTTGAACAAGACAAGATCGGCCTCCCAATGCCCAAATTGGCGGCGGTGTGTGACATCATCCGGGCGAAACAGGATGCTGACATTACGGTCGAACTCAGGTTTCTGGCGCTTTCTGGCGCGGCGTGGACGACGGGCTTTGCGATGCTCGGGCAGGTACCACCACAGCGCCTGGTGCATGCCTTCCTTGGAGTAGATGCAGCTATAGATCGTTTCCTGGCAGACCCGCAGTTTCGCGCCTCCAAAGATCATGCGATTGCCGATCTGCTCTGGCGTCCAGCCTTGCTTGATCCGCGCGATCACGGCCGTGCACAGGTCTGGATGACGGATCAGCTTGCGTTGCACGGGTCGACGCTTGTGCGTCTGCAATTGAGCGGCATGGCCGAAGTAACCCGCATACTTTTTTGGAAACGTATCATCGGCCTGGAAATTGCGTTTGCTCTCACGAAAGATCGTCGACTTGTGGCGTTTACGAGCACGCGCCATCTCTCTGACAGGCGCCTTTGCATGCCACCAGTTCTCGATCTTACGGCGTTCTTGAAACGACAGTTGCGTGTAAACGGCTCCCATGCGATATTCTCCTATTAGATAACCCATTGTTTTCTAATAGGAGTCGCACTTCAGAGTAGCGCGCTCCCACGTATAGCAATCCGGCCTGTAATCTGTCTTATGTTAAAAAATGAAACGCCTTGCACGTCTCACTATGCATGCTTTGCTAGGAGTAGTTGTACGATCCTAGCAGCCAATACATCTTTCTGTAAGCGCTTCGGATATGCGATTTCATAGTCGCTCGAGGGATGTTGTTTCTCAATCTCGAAGCGTCACCTGCCGGACGTCGTGTTTTGGAGAAACTATCTCTCCTGACACGCCACCTGCATCAATGACGTAGGCTTGCCGCTCATCACTGCGAATGTGGTAATTTACCGATCCCGTCCGCATAACTGCTCCTCCCAGCAGGACGCCCGGTCAGGGAGACCGGGCTTTTTGAATGTCAGGCCAGATCGTCTTTGCCCTCAATGACATAGTGGTAACTC